>CAIZCB010000027.1 GCA_903931355.1 uncultured Pseudomonadota bacterium | reverse complement strand
TCGGTTATTGATGAAATTCACCGTATTCATCCTGATAATCGGCCAAGGCTAAATTAATCACTTTATGGGCTTCTTCGCGTCCATAAATTTCAGTGATTTTGCAGACACTTTCTTCGTGCGGCAGGTTTTTGTAAGTCAAAAAGTAGTGTTTTAAGCGGTTGATATACGATTCCGGGCAATCGGTAATATCGCGCCACTGGTGATAAAACTCATCGCCTTTCATCACGGCAATGATTTTGTCATCAGCCTCGTCACCGTCCAAAAGCCGAAAGCCACCGACCGGAATCGCCTGTAAAAGAATATCGCCATGGGTCACGCTTCTTTCACACAACACGCAAATATCCAGTGGATCGCCATCACCGCGTATCGCCTTGCCATCGGATTTTGACGAGGCGTTATTGGCTATTTTTTCGCCGCACAGGGTTTGCGGGATAAAGCCATAAAGGGTTGGAATCATGTTTGAAAACTTTTGCGGTCTATCAATTTTTAAATAGCCGGTTTCTTTGTCTATTTCATATTTGACAGTGTCAGAAGGCACAATTTCAATAAACGCGGTTACAGTTTCTGGCGCTTTGGGGCCAGGAAATATGCCGTGCCAAGGATGGACTTTGTATTTTAGATTCATCAGAAATCAGTGGGTAGTTTCGGGGGTATTAAAGCCTTTCTAGGGCGCAATCATGCCATTGTGCAAACAGGCTTCTTCGTAATTAAAAACAATTTGGGTATCCGGTAAAACCAAGCTGTGATCTTTATCTTTGTAATCCAGTCGCAACAGCATATCTTTCATAACATTGATATGGGTAGCTGGTTTGTCATCAGCTCTAACCACTGTCCATGGTGCGGTTAAATGATGGGTTCTGGCCAACATGATATTGCGAGCTTCACTGTATTGATGCCAATGTTTCTGTGCAGCATTATCAATCGGGCTCATTTTCCACTGTTTTAATGGATTTTCCTTGCGCTCTTTTAAGCGTTTTTTCTGCTCATCTTTACTAATATCTAAATAATATTTCAGTAATTTAATTCCTGAGCGTACCAGTAATTGCTCGTAATCAACCACCGTTTCAATAAACTCTTGATATTCAGCATCGTTGCAAAATCCCATTACCCGTTCAACGCCAGCACGGTTATACCAACTGCGATTGAAAAGTACCATTTCTTGACTTGCTGGCAAGTGTGCCGTGTAACGCTGAAAATACCAAGAACTTAAGTCGCGAGTTGACGGTTTGCCTAAAGCAACCACCCGCACTTCGCGAGGGCTTAAATGTTGAATAATCCTTTTAATCGTGCCGTCTTTGCCGCCGGTATCACGACCTTCAAAGACGATTAGAATTTTGTCATTATGCTTAATAATATGGTTTTGCAATTTGACCAATTCAATTTGTAGCAATTTAAGGTTTTCTTTATAAGCGTGTTTAGTTTCTTTATCGGAATTATTTTTGCTCATGTTTCACCTTGTGTAATCCATTGAATGATCGATTAGCAGTGATTCTACCGTTCAATACTGGTGTGTGTTATTTAACTGATGTTACGCAGG
>CAIZCB010000026.1 GCA_903931355.1 uncultured Pseudomonadota bacterium | reverse complement strand
GCGGAAGATGTCGAAATTGCCTTGTTGCTTAAATCGTTAACGATTAAAACCACCGCCAGCAATCAATTATTCGCCACCATCACCGATATTCAGCGTGGCGCAGTCAATGCCGAGTTAATTACCCAGTTAAAAGGTGGCGAGCAAATTATCGCCAGCTTGGATCTACACACTTTGGATCGACTACAACTAGCGCTTGGGCAAACGGTGTTGATGTTGATCAACAGCCCAGAAGCCAGCTTAGTCAGCAATTATCGCCCTCAACAACTATCAGCCCGTAATGTCTTACACGGTAAAGTGATACGGATTCAGCAAGATCAATTGAATGCTGAAATTATTTTAGGTTTAGTGGGCGGCGATAGTTTTGTGGTGAGGCTAAGTCCAGCCAGTATTGAGCAATTAGATTTGAAATTAGGGGATGAAGTAGCGGCGGTGTTTAAGAGTAATGCTGTGATGGTGGCGAGTTTGTTGAATAAAGTTTGATGGGGTTCGGTGTTAGTCGTACTCAACATGTTGGCTAAATACACTGACAATTTCTTCATGCCTGTCTATCCACTATGACAATATCCAGTCCCAGCAAATCGAGGATATGCACCACCTTGTCAAATTGCACCGTGCCTTTGCCGTTTTCCAAGTCACTAATAAAACGGGTACCGGTCTGCGCCAACCCAGCTAGATCAGTTTGGGTGAGGGATTGGGCTTTGCGATGCCCAACAACGATTTGACCTATATCTTTCGCCGATGTGATATTACCGAGCGGTTGTATTTTTGATGTCATAGCTTGCCTTGTTTGATTTTATGCCCGTTCGGTAATTCTATGGGATAAGTTATCGCCATGACAAGAATATATTACCGAACGGTATTTTTATAGGCGACGTTGGACTGGATGACGGTTTAGGTTGGCGTTAGCTGTAAACCAACACCTTATAGGGTAACCTTTAATAACAAATCAGCTTATTAAAGGATAGGCCATTAAACTTTAATAACCAATGGGCTTATTAAGGTTTAGGCCGTCGCGACATCACGCTGGCTAACAACACGCCTAGCATCCATCGGTTTAGCTTTAGTTGTCCATCAACTTGATCAAATCGGGCGTCAATATGTAATTCAGTTTGTTTCAGCCTAATTTGATTTAGTGGTGCTTCTGTTTGCTGTTGTTCCATCTATGCTGTTTTTGACTTAACGATGATGAAATAAAAATGCCGCATTTCTGTGGCATTTTTTTGAGCGTTTTAAATGCTTGATGTTTGGTATTTAACTGAAAAATCATCCAGCGATTTTAAAACTAATGGCACCAAATCGGCTTTGGTTTGGAAGGCGTTAACACCGACTCGGTTTAGGTAGAAAACTTGGTCAGCCAAGTAATTACCGACTGCTCTGATTTCGCCTTGGTAGCCTAGGTCGCGTAATAAGCGGGCGTGTGAAAACAGGCGGCCATCGGTGAAAACGGGGAAATCCAGTTCTACCAATTCGCGGTCTTTTATATCGGCTAACAAGTTGGTGTCGTCGGTTGAAGTTAGACGAATGCCGACTTTGCCGTTGCGGGCTTGTAGTGCTGATTTTTGTTGTTCCCAGCGTGATAGTGACACGGTGATGTCGCCGCTGTTGCCGATTTCTGCATCGTCAGCAACAAAAGACCAGGTGTTGTCTATCAGCTGTTTGTCTTTAATGATTTGCATAAACTTTGCCTTTAAAAGGTTCTAGGCCAATACGTTGCACAGTTTGCAAGAAGGTTTCTTGCTGGTCTTGGCGTTGTTCAACGTAGACTTCTAATATGTCGGTAATTGCGCTGGTGATACGGTTTTTGGCAACCGCTGGCCCTAAACGCTCGCCGATAGCCGCTTCATTTTCTGATGAACCGCCTAGGGTGATTTGATACCACTCTTCGCCTTTTTTATCGACGCCGAGGATGCCGATGTGGCCAACGCTTTGGTGGGCGCAGCCGTTCATGCAGCCTGACATATTGATTTTTAAATCGCCAATGTCGTGTAGGTAGTCGATGTCGTCTAAGGCTTCGTTGATTTCTTTGGCAACGCTGATCGAGCTGGCGTTGGCTAGTGAGCAGAAATCTAAGCCTGGGCAGCAGATCATGTCGGTAGCGGTGCCGATGTTGGCGGTCGCTAGTTTTAAGGCATCTAGTTTTTGCCATAAAGCGAATAAATCACTTTGTTTGACGTCGGCTAATACCAAGTTTTGACGGTGGCTGCTTCTAATTTCGCCAAAGCTGTATTGGTCCGCTAGATCGGCAACGGCGTCCAGTTGGTCGGCTGTGATGTCGCCCGGTGGTGAATCTGGGGCTTTTAATGACAAGAATACCGCGCGGTAGCCAGCGACTTTGTGGTCAACGGTGTTGTATTTCAGCCATTTAGCAAAGCTGGCGTTTTCAGCCGCTTGTTGTTGGTAGCTGTTGTCGCTGGCGTTGCTGTCGTAGGCTGGCGCAACGAATTGAGCTTTCATGGCTTCAATGCGTTCGTCGCTGACGATCATTTCATCGCGAATTCTTAGCCATTCTTTTTCGACCAAAGCGGTGAATTTTTCTAGGCCGGTTTCTTTTAACAGGATTTTAATCCGTGCTTTGTATTTGTTGTCGCGTCTGCCGAGTAGGTTGTAGACCCGTAAAATCGCTTCTAAATAAGATAGCAGATGCTTTTTCTCTAGGAACGGTCTGACAGTTTGGCCAATGATTGGGGTTCTGCCTAAGCCGCCGCCTGCTAATACTCTAAAACCAACTTCGCCAGCGTCATTTTTAACTAGGTAAACGCCGATGTCGTGTAATTGCACAGCGGCGCGGTCGTGTTCTGAGCCGCTGACTGCGATTTTGAATTTGCGCGGTAAGTAGGCAAATTCAGGATGTAGCGTGGTCCATTGGCGGATGATTTCGCAGTATGGACGCGGGTCTTCGATTTCATCGACACAGACACCCGCTAAATGGTCGGAGGTGGTGTTTCTTAAGCAGTTACCACTGGTTTGAATCGCGTGCATTTGCACTGTTGCCAATTCGGCCAGTAAATCCGGCACTTGGCTAAGTTCTGGCCAGTTGTATTGGATGTTTTGGCGAGTGGTGAAGTGGGCGTAGCCTTTGTCATATTTACGCGCTACTGCTGCCAGCTTGCGAATTTGTCTGGATGCCATCAGGCCGTAAGGTACGGCTACGCGGAGCATCGGGGCATGGGTTTGAACATAGAGGCCATTCATCAGACGTAAAGTTCTGAATTCATCTGGGCCTAGTTCGCCATTTAAGAAGCGTTGTGTTTGGCCTCTAAACTGGGCAACCCGTTCTTCAATAAGGGTTTGATCGTCGTCGGTGTATTGGTACATTGTAGTTTGCGTTGTCCTATCGCCGAATTAATTGGGCTCAGGATAATATACTGGCAGGGATTAAATGACAAAAAATATTGTCTGGTGATACCATATCGAGCTGATTTATTTTGGTTTATAACAACTATAATTTGATATTTTTTGTCTTTGGGAAGGGGGTTGCCTTGTTGCGCTTGATGTTAATTTTT
>CAIZCB010000025.1 GCA_903931355.1 uncultured Pseudomonadota bacterium | reverse complement strand
GTGATTAAACAGTTTGAACAAAAAGGCACTCAGGCTAATCGTTATGATGTCACCGTGTTGGTGAATGGTTTGCCCTTGGTGCAAATCGAGCTAAAAAAGCGCGGTGTGGCGATTCGCGAAGCCTTTAACCAAGTTCATCGCTATAGCAAAGAAAGCTTTAATACCGCTAATTCATTGTTTAAATATTTGCAGCTTTTTGTGATTTCAAACGGTACTGATTGCCGTTATTTTGCCAACACCACCAAGCGCGATAAAAACAGTTTTGATTTCACTATGAATTGGGCGAAATCAGATAACACCTTAATAAAAGATTTAAAGGATTTTACCGCGACCTTTTTTCAGAAAAACACCTTGTTAAATGTGCTACTGCATTATTCGGTGTTTGATGTCAGCGACACTTTGCTGGTGATGCGCCCCTATCAAATTGCCGCCACCGAGCGGATTTTGTGGAAAATCAACAGCGCGTATCAGGCCAAAAACTGGAGCAACACCGAAAGCGGCGGCTATATTTGGCATACCACCGGTTCCGGCAAAACCTTAACCAGTTTTAAAGCTGCGCGTTTGGCGACTGAGCTGGCTTTTATCGATAAAGTGTTTTTTGTAGTGGATCGTAAAGACCTCGATTATCAAACCATGAAAGAGTACCAACGCTTTTCTCCGGATAGCGTCAATGGTTCGGACAGTACCGCAGGGCTTAAGCGTAATATTGAGATGGATGACAACAAAATCATTGTTACCACCATCCAAAAGCTGAATAACTTGATAAAAACTGAAAGCGATTTGCCGATTTATAACAAGCAAGTGGTGTTTATTTTTGATGAAGCGCACCGTTCGCAATTCGGTGAAGCGCAAAAAAACTTAAAGAAAAAATTCAAAAAGTTCTACCAGTTTGGTTTTACCGGCACGCCGATTTTTCCACAAAACGCTTTGGGCGCTGAAACCACGGCCAGCGTGTTTGGTCGCGAATTGCATGCTTATGTGATTACCGACGCGATTCGCGATGAAAAAGTCTTGAAGTTTAAAGTCGATTACAACGATGTCCGCCCACAGTTTAAGGCGATTGAAACCGAACAAGACGAGAAGAAACTCACGGCGGCAGAAAACAGACAAGCCTTGTTGCATCCTGACCGAATTCGACAAATTTCCCAGTACCTCTTAAATAATTTCAGACAAAAAACCCATCGCTTACAAGCCGGTGGCAAAGGCTTTAATGCCATGTTCGCGGTGAGCAGCGTCGATGCGGCCAAGTTGTACTATGAAGCGTTTAAGCAGTTACAAAAAGACAGCAGCAAGCCGCTTAAGATTGCCACCATCTTTTCGTTTGCGGCTAATGAAGAACAAGATGCAGTAGGCGATATTGTTGATGAAAGCTTTGAACTTTCGGCAATGGATAGCAGCTCAAAAGAGTTTTTAAGCGCGGCGATTGCTGACTATAACGCGCTGTTTAAAACCAATTACGGCGTTGATAGCAAACAATTTGAAAACTATTACCGCGACCTTGCCAAACGGGTTAAAAATCAGGAAGTGGATTTGTTAATCGTGGTGGGGATGTTTTTAACAGGCTTTGATGCGCCGACGTTGAACACCTTGTTTGTCGATAAAAATCTGCGTTACCACGGCTTGATGCAAGCTTATTCACGTACTAACCGCATTTATGATGCCACCAAGACCTTTGGCAATATCGTTACTTTCCGTGATTTAGAGCAAGCCACCATTGATGCGATTACTTTATTTGGCGACAAAAACACTAAAAACGTGGTGCTAGAAAAAAGCTACCAAGAATACATGGAAGGCTTTACCGATTTGGCGACCGGAGAAGCTCGGCGTGGTTATTTGGAGGTGGTAACGGAATTAGAACAACGCTTCCCCCATCCTGATGAGATTGTTAAAGAACAAGATAAAAAAGACTTCGCTAAATTATTTGGTGAATATTTGCGTGTCGAGAATGTGCTGCAAAACTACGATGAATTTGCCGGCTTAAAAGCCTTACAAGGCTTAGACCTTAACGATCCTGCAGCGGTAGACGATTTTAAAGCCAAGCACTATTTAAGTGATGAAGACTTAGCCGCTATGCAAGCGATTAAGATGCCAGCCGAACGCACGATTCAAGATTACCGTTCAACTTATAACGATATTCGCGATTGGCTGCGCCGTGAAAAAACCGCCAACGAAACAGCCACCTCCAGCATTGATTGGGATGATGTGGTGTTTGAGGTGGATTTGCTTAAATCACAAGAGATTAATCTGGATTACATTCTGACATTGATTTTTGAGCACAATAAAAAGCTGAAAGATAAAGCGGCATTGGTTGAAGAAGTGCGGCGTTTAATTCGTGCCAGCCTTGGTAATCGTGCCAAAGAAAGTTTGGTGGTTGATTTTATTAACCAAACCAATTTGGACAAAATTCTCGATAAAGCCAGCATTATTGATGCCTTCTTTAGCTTTGCTCAAGCTGAACAACAACGTGAAGCCGCAGAATTAATTAATGCCGAAAATCTGAATCCAGAAGCGGCTAAGCGTTACATCACAGCATCGTTAAAACGCGAATATGCCAGTGAAAATGGCACTGAGCTCAATGCAATTCTGCCCAAAATGAGCCCGCTGAATCCGCAATACTTGAGCAAAAAACAAACGGTTTTCCAAAAAATTGCCGCGTTTGTTGAGAAATTTAAAGGCGTGGGTGGGCAGGTTTAGCGTCAAAAGCGCCGCACATGCTAAGATTTGCGGTTATTTTGATTGGTACTTTGCTTAGGAATTAGCATGTTTTGCAACAAATCCCCGCTGTTATCCCGTTTATTTTGGCTAGTGATTGCATCGATTGGCGCTCTTGCTTTGGCGACCATTGCCCTCAACCGCGGCGAAACTATCAATAGTTTATGGTTAGTGATTGCCGCATTGTGTGTCTATGCTTTGGGTTATCGGTTTTACAGTGCGTTTATCGCCGCCAAAGTCTTAGTTTTAGACGCCAACCGCGCCACACCCGCCGAACGCTACAACGACGGCCATGACTTTATGCCAACTCACAAATGGGTGGTATTTGGTCATCACTTCGCCGCGATTGCTGGCCCCGGGCCATTAATTGGCCCGACTTTAGCCGCTCAATTTGGTTATTTACCGGGCACTTTATGGATTTTAATCGGCGCGGTGTTAGGCGGTTGTGTGCAGGATTTTGTCACGCTGTTTTTCTCGGTGCGCCGCGATGGTCGCTCGTTGGGACAAATGGCGAAAGACGAATTAGGAGTAATCGGCGGTTCGGCGGCAATGATTGGGGTGATGATGATTATGATCATCCTGATTGCGGTATTGGGTTTGGTGGTGGTTAACGCCATGAAACACAGCCCATGGGCAACCTCTACGGTTGCTGCGACGATTCCCATTGCGGTGTTAATGGGCTGTTATTTGCATCATGTGCGCCCAGGGCGGGTTTTAGAAGCGACTTTGATTGGTGTTTCGCTATTGATTTTTGCCGTGGTTGGCGGCGGCTGGATTGAAAACAACCCAAGCTTACGCAGCTTATTTGATTATGACGCCCCCGAATTAGCCTTAATGGTGATTGCCTACGGTTTTGCCGCTGCGGTTTTGCCGGTCTGGTTGTTGTTAGCGCCACGCGACTATCTATCCACCTTTATGAAGCTAGGCACGATTGCCGCCTTAGCCGTAGCGATTATCGTCCTGCGCCCTGATTTAAAAATGCCCGCCCTCACCCCGTTTATTGACGGTAGCGGACCGATTTTTGGCGGTAAATTATTTCCGTTTGTGTTTATCACTATCGCTTGCGGTGCGATTTCCGGCTTCCACAGCTTAATCGCCTCCGGCACTACACCAAAATTATTAGCCAATGAACAAGACGCGCGGTTTATCGGCTACGGCGCGATGGCGATGGAATCGTTTGTGGCGATTATGGCGATGATTGCTGCCACGGTTTTAGAACCTGGGGTGTATTTTGCGATTAACAGCCCTGCCGGTATTGTCGGTGCTGATCCGATTGTGGCGGCGGCGAAAATTAGCAGTTGGGGCTTTGCGGTCAATGCCGAACAGATGCAGCAATTAGCGCAAACCATGGGCGAATCGACGTTATTCGCTCGCACTGGCGGTGCTCCTTCGTTGGCGGTGGGAATGGCGAGTTTGTTTGCCAAAGTATTTGGTGAACATTTACTAGCGGCTTGGTATCACTTTGCGATTATGTTTGAGGCATTGTTTATCTTGACCACCTTAGACGCTGGCACTCGGGTGGCGCGGTTTATGTTGCAAGACATCGTCGGCAATTTCCGCCAAAACGCAGGCAAAGCCAATGTCTTGTTAACCAGCGGCGCGGTGGTTGGCGCTTGGGGTTATTTCTTGTACATGGGCACCATCGATCCATTAGGCGGGATTAACAGCTTGTGGCCGTTATTTGGGATTGCCAATCAAATGTTAGCGGCGATTGCTTTGTGTGTCGGCACCACGATTCTGGTCAAATCCGGTAAATTGAAATACAGCTGGGTAACGGCTGTGCCATTAAGTTGGCTGATTATCGTCACCAGTAGCGCGGCATGGCAAAAATTGTTTGCTGATGATTTACGGGTAGGCTTTTTGGCTCATGCCAATGATTTAAGCCAAAAATTAGCCAATGGCAGTTTATCGGCTGATTTAGCCAGCAAAGCACCCAGTTTGATTTTTAATGATTATTTGAATGCAGGTTTAACCAGTATGTTTATGCTGATTACTTGGTTATTGGTCGCTGATACATTGCGGGTGATTTATTGCATTATCGCAGGTAAAAGCTATCCAAAATCCAGTGAAGCTGAGCATATGCCCCGTCAAGTTTTAACCAGTACTGAAGGTAATTATTAGATTAATCAAAGCGTTTGGCGTCTTTCGGCAGTTTTTCAAATAACGGATGCTTACTGACGCCATATTGTTCAGGATAAAACACCGACAACAAATGCAAGCCATAAGGCGGCGCAGTCGCAGCAGCTTGCGAGCGGTCTTTAATCGTTAACAAATCCGCCGTCCAGCTAATCGGCTGTTTGCCCATGCCAATTTCCATCAACACCCCAGTGATATTTCTGACCATGTGATGCAAAAAAGCATTGGCGCAAATGTCGATAATCACCAACTGATCTTGGCGATAGACTTCGATAAAGTGCATGATCCGATTCGGGCTAACCGACTGACAACCTTGAGCACGAAATGAAGAAAAATCATGCTCGCCCAGCAATAATTGTGCGGCTTGGTGCATTTTTTCGGCATCTAAAGGCTGATAACACCAAGTGGCTTGAGTTTTCAGCAAAGCCGATTTCATCGGTCGATTCAAAATCACATAGCGATAACAACGGGCAATCGCACTGTAACGGGCATGAAAATCTGCCACCGCCGGTTGCGCCCAAGTAATGCGAATATCATCTGGCAAATAACTATTGCCGCCCATCAACCAAGCTTGTAAATCGCGCTCCACGGGACTATCAAAATGCACCACTTGTTCAAAAGCATGAACACCAGCATCGGTGCGACCAGCGCAATTAACGGTAATCGCTTGATTGGCAATTTTGCTCAGCGCTTTTTCCAACTCGCCTTGCACCGTGCTTCGACCGGTTTGCCATTGCCAGCCGGCATAGGCGGTGCCGTCATATTCAATCCCCAACACCACGCGCCGATTAGACATGAATCAACACCTTACAAGCTGCTGTAACTTGATTAAACAAAGCAATGACATCGGCATTCAGCATTCTGATACAACCATGCGAAGCCGGTTCGCCGCGCATTTCCTGATCAGGACAACCGTGGATGTAAATGTAACGCCAAGTGCTATCAACCTTGCCATAGCGATTTTTACCGGCTTCCAAACCACCCAGCCATAAAATCCGGCTGAGAATCCAGTCGCGGTTTGGATATTGTGCCGCCAACTCTGGGCTGTAAATTTCACCTGTTGGGCGCCGGCCGATGAAAACGCTATTAATCGGCGCTTCACCACCAATTTTGGCGCGGATTTGATGCCAGCCTGTTGGTGTACATTCGCTACCTTTTAATTCGCCGGGGCCATTTTTTGCGGTTGAAACCGGATAAGCTGCGACCACTTGTTGACCATCAATCACCAATAAACGCTGATCGGCAATCGAAATATCTAAATAGAAGTCGCAACGGGGTTTCATTTTTTGACGAACAAAGCAATGGATTCGACATGGCCGGTTTGCGGGAACATATCCATCACCCCTGCTTTCACCAGTTTATAGCCCAATTCATTAACCAAAATCCCGGCATCACGCGCTAAGGTTGATGGATTACAAGACACATAAACAATCCGCTCTGGTTGCCAATGTTTAAAGTTATGTAACACTTCTGAAGCACCGGCTCTGGACGGATCGAGCAAGATTTTGGTGAACTTATGTTTGCTCCAAACTTGATCACGAACATCTTTAGTTAAATCAGCGGCATGGAACTCAACATTGTCCAAATTATTTAAGCGAGCGTTTTCACGGGCATGATTAACCAAGGGCAAATCGCCTTCTACCCCAACCACATAACCGGCTTTGGTGGCCAATGGCAAAGTGAAATTCCCCAAGCCACAAAACAAATCCAACACTCTATCTTCGGCGGTTAATTCCAAAGCATCCAAAGCCCGTGTCACCATTTTTTGGTTAATTTCGTAATTAACCTGAGTGAACATCGCCGGTTTGAAATTAAATTTAACCCCTTGCTCAGCCAAGGCATAGCTAGGAATTACTTCTGGCTCACCGTCTAATGGGGCTATGGTGTCTGGGCCTTTCGGTTGCAAACAAATACTGACTTGATGCTGACGACCAAATTCGCGCATGATTTGTTTATCTTGTTCAGTTGGCGGCTCTAAAACTCGAAACGCTAACACCGCCTCGTTATCGCCAATCGCCACTTCGATTTGCGGGATTTTGTCTTTAATTGTTAATTGGGCAATCATTTCGCC
>CAIZCB010000024.1 GCA_903931355.1 uncultured Pseudomonadota bacterium | reverse complement strand
GAGAGTCACCTTGTCCCCTGCCAGATAAATACCGGGAATAGTTCTCAATACCTGAGCAGTAGCCGACTTCGAGTATCATTTCAATATCAAACAAAGTCCGCTGTTCTAAACGCTGGGCTTCGACTAATTTATGGTTGTCGCGTAATTCAGCCAGACGATCAGCCAGCTCCAGCTTGATTTTTTCCACCGCAATCAATAATTGTTCGCGCGGGGTGACGTAGTGACTTTTTGGATAGATGGTAAAGCGAGAAATTCGCTGCAAAATTTCGCCAGTTAATGGATCAAACATCGATAAGCGTTCAATTTCATCGTCAAACAACTCAATTCGTAGTGCTTGTTCTTCGGATTCGGCTGGAAATACATCAATCACCTCACCTCTAACTCGATAAGTGGCGCGACGCAATTCGATGTCATTACGGGTGTATTGCATTTCCGCCAAGCGACGCAAAATATCGCGCTGCTTTACCATATCGCCGCGCACCAAATGCAACACCATTTGAAAATACGATTCAGGCTCACCCAAGCCGTAAATCGCCGAAACCGTAGCAACTACGATAGTGTCGCGACGTTCGAGTAAGGCTTTAGTCGCTGATAAACGCATTTGCTCAATATGCTCATTCAGCGAAGCGTCTTTATCAATGAAGGTATCCGATGCCGGAATATAGGCTTCCGGTTGGTAGTAGTCGTAGTAGGAAACGAAGTATTCAACGCTGTTTTCAGGGAAAAACTCTTTCATTTCCCCGTACAACTGGGCGGCTAGGGTCTTGTTCGGCGCCATAATCATCGCTGGGCGCTGAGTTTGTTGAATCACATTGGCAACGGTAAAGGTCTTACCGGAACCGGTTACACCTAATAGGGTTTGATGCAATTCACCATGATTCAGCCCTTCGACCAATTGTTTAATCGCAGTAGGCTGATCGCCGGCGGGTTGATAACGACTTTGGATTTTGAATGGTTTTTGCACAATTACTCAATTGCATCAAAATTGGAAACTATTAGGCATTAATTTCTTGTTCAGCTTCAATCTTTTTTCTTTTGTCACACTTAGTTTTGCAAATACAGTTTCCAGTACCACCACATGAACCCTTGATAGCACCCCGCCCGAAAATCACACCGACTGCCATAATCGCAATCACAACTAACATCACAACAAAAGTCACTAAAAAATAAGTCATCATTATTTCCTCTTAAATTGAACTTAAAAAAAACGAGGAGCAATCTGCTGATGGCTCCTCGTTTATTAACTGCTTTAACTAACTTAATTAGCCGCCGAAATCATCCAAGAAGATGTTTTCTGGGTCAACACCGTTAGCAATCAGCATGTTGATGACTGATGAATTCATGATTGGAGGTCCGCACATGTAGTATTCACAATCTTCTGGGTTTGGATGGTTTTTCAAGAACTCTTCAAACAATACGTTATGAATGAAGCCTGTGTAACCTTTCCAATTATCTTCTGGAAGTGGATCAGACAAAGCGACATGCCATTCAAAGTTGTCGTTCTCTTTAGCCAACATATCGAAATCTTCTACATAGAACATTTCGCGTTTGCTACGGGCACCATACCAGAAGGTCATTTTACGTTTAGATTTTAATCTGCGTAATTGATCGAAGATATGTGAACGCATTGGCGCCATACCAGCACCACCACCGACAAATACCATTTCATTGTCAGTGTCTTTAGCATAGAACTCACCATAAGGACCTGAAACGAATACTTTATCACCTGGCTTCAAGTTGAAGATAAAGGATGACATCACACCTGGAGGCACATCATCTGATGCGCCTGGCGGTGGAGTAGCAATCCTGACGTTCAACATAATTTCTTTTTCTTCAGGATATGAAGCCATTGAATAGGCGCGCAAAGCTGGTTCTTTAACGTCTGACACAAAGCGCCATAGGTTAAATTTATCCCAGTCTGGGCGATATTCTTCTTGGATATTCATGTCTGAATATTTAGAAACGTGAGCAGGACATTCGATTTGAATGTAACCACCGGCACGGTAGTTAATTGCTTCGCCAGAAGGCAATTCCAATACCAACTCTTTAATGAAAGTCGCAACGTTGTCGTTAGATTTAACGGTGCATTCCCATTTTTTAACGCCGAATACGCTGTCTTCTACTTCGATGTCCATGTCATGTTTAACAGACACTTGGCAAGCTAAGCGCTCACCTTCTGCTGCTTCACGTTTGCTAATATGTGACAACTCGGTAGGCAGAATATCGCCGCCGCCAGTGTGAACTTTAACTTTACATTGACCGCATGTACCGCCACCACCGCAAGCTGATGAGACGAACAATTGGTTGTCAGCTAAAGCTGTTAATAATTTAGAACCAACTGGCACATGGATTTTCTTTTCATGGTTGATCAGAATTTCCACATCGCCAGAGGCTACTAATTTGTTCTTAGCACCGATGATTAAAAACACCAGTGCAATCACGATAGCCGTGAAGAAAATAACTCCTAATGCAATTTCTAGCATTACGATACCCTTATAATTGAATTCCAGAGAAAGCCATGAAGCCTAAAGACATCAAGCCAGCTGTAATAAATGTAATACCTAAGCCTTGAAGGGCGGTTGGAATATCACTGTATTTTAATTTTTCGCGGACGCCGGCCATGACGGTAATCGCCAATGCCCAACCAAAACCACTACCTACGCCATACACTACGCTTTCGCTAAAGTTGTAGTCACGTTCAATCATGAACAAACTACCCGCCAAAATCGCGCAGTTAACTGTAATTAAAGGTAAGAAAATACCTAAAGCGTTGTACAAAGCAGGAAAGAATTTATCTAAAGTCATTTCCAAGATTTGCACGATAGCCGCGATCATACCGATACAGCTTAGCAAGCTTAAAAAGCTTAAATCTACGCCAGTAACGCCAAGCCAAGCTAAAGCATCTTCTTTCAATAATGTTTGATAGATGAAGTTATTAGCTGGAACGGTTAAGGTTTGAACAACCATTACCGCAATCCCTAAGCCCATCGCTGTGGAAATTTTCTTGGACACCGCCAAGAAAGTACACATTCCCAAGAAAAACGATAACGCTAAGTTTTCAATGAAAATCGCTTTAACAAATAAACTGATATAGGCTTCCATTAGTGGTGCCCTCCTTCACCATGAGAAATCGACATGATTTTGAATTCATTACGTTCAACTTGATTGGGTTTCCAAGTACGGAAGCCCCAGATAATCAAGCCGATAATAAAGAACGCGCTAGGTGGCAACAGCATTAAACCATTAGGAATATACCAACCACCGTCTTTGACTAATGGTAATACTTCAAAACCTAATAATTTGCCAGAACCCAATGTTTCTCTAAAAGCTGCAACCATGATTAAAATCAAGCTGTAGCCCATGCCGTTACCAATACCATCTAAGAAGCTTTGTAACGGTGGGTTTTTCATTGCATACGCTTCAGCACGACCCATAACGATACAGTTGGTAATAATCAAACCAACGAATACCGATAGTTTCTTGCTGACATCGAAAGCAAAGGCTTTTAACAACTGATCAACCACGATTACTAGCGAAGCAATAATGATCATCTGTACGATAATCCGAATGCTGCTAGGTGTATGTTGGCGTACAGCACTAATCGCCGCACTTGAACAAGCTGTTACTGAAGTTAATGCCAACGCCATGATTAATGATGTAGACATTTGCGAGGTAACCGCTAAAGCTGAACACACCCCAAGCACCTGCAAGGTGATTGGGTTGTTATCGACCAAGGGTTCAAATAATACTTTTTTAGTTTCTTTATCCATCTTGAGACCTAGCCTTTTGTTCTAATTTTGTTTAGATAGGTAGCGAAGCCTTCAGCACCCATCCAATATTGGACTAAGTTGCTGACACCGCGACTGGTCAAAGTAGCACCGGCTAAGCCGTCAACTTTGTACACTGCATCGGCTCTGCTTTCATCAACACCACCTTTAACCAAGGTCAATGCTACGTCGCCTTTGTCGGAATAGACTTTTTTGCCTTTCCACAAAGCGCGCCAAATTGGATTTACAACTTCACCACCGAGGCCCGGTGTTTCCGCTTGGTCATACAAGTTAATACTTTGTACGGTTTGTGCATCTGGCTCTAAAGCCAAGAAGCCGTACATAGTTGACCATAATCCATAGCCATTGACTGGCAAGATAATTGATTGCAATTGATCGCCTTTTTTCACCAAATAAATTTTGGTGTATTTGGCTTTCATACGAATGCTCGCAATATCTTTATCAACTGGAATCAGTTCATTTTGAGCAGGGTCTTTAGCCGCTTTGCGTTGATCATACTCATCCGCATTGATGCTATCG
>CAIZCB010000023.1 GCA_903931355.1 uncultured Pseudomonadota bacterium | reverse complement strand
TTCCCCTCTTTGAAAAAGAGGGGTTAGGGGAGATTATTTAAATAAATCCCCCTCAATCCCCCTTTTTCAAAGGGGGAAGCACCTTAACTTAAGTCTGTGGATTGCTTTAGAGCTGCTTGATGAGATAACAACAAAAATTAACGACCAATCGCCTTAAAGCCAATATCGGTACGGTAATAAATATCCTGCCAACTGATTTGATCGCACAATTGATAGGCTTTTTGTTGCGCGTCGGCAATATCATCACCCAAAGCACAAGCACACAACACACGACCACCGGCAGTGACGACATTGCCATTGCTTTGCTTGGTGCCAGCATGAAACACTTTGCGCTCTTGGCTGCCTTCTGTCGGTAAACCGCTAATCACATTACCTTTGGCATAATCATCAGGATAACCACCCGCCGCTAATACCACGCCCAAAGCCGGACGCGGATCCCATTCGGTCGTGACTTGATCCAAGGTTTGGTTCAAAGCTGCTTGCACTAAATCCACCAAATCACTTTGCAGACGCATCATAATCGGCTGAGTTTCAGGATCACCAAAACGGCAGTTATATTCCAAAACTTTGATGCTGCCATTTTTGCCGATCATCAAACCGGCATACAAAAAGCCAGTGTAATCATGACCGTCTTGGCTCATGCCTTTTAAAGTTGGATTGATGACTTCATCCATCACCCGTTGATGAATGTCAGCCGTCACCACTGGCGCTGGCGAATAAGCGCCCATACCACCTGTATTTGGGCCGCTGTCACCATTATCACGGGCTTTGTGATCTTGCGAAGTCGCCATTGGCAAAGCGTGTAAACCGTCAGCGATGACGATAAAACTGGCTTCTTCACCGGCTAAAAACTCTTCAACCACTACTCTATGGCCAGCTTCACCAAAACTGTTGCCAGACAACATATCTTCAACCGCATCAATCGCTTCTTGCTCGGTTTGGGCGACGATTACGCCTTTGCCAGCCGCCAAACCGTCAGCTTTAACCACAATCGGCGCACCTTGGCGACGAATGTAAGTGATGGCTTCAGAAACATCAGTAAAGGTTTGATAAGCGGCAGTTGGAATACCATGACGCGCCATGAAATCTTTGCAGAATGACTTAGAGCCTTCTAATTGCGCCGCCGCTGCGGTTGGGCCAAAACAAGCCAAACCTGCCGCGCTGAATTGATCAACAATGCCTTTCACCAACGGCACTTCTGGGCCAACAATAGTCAAGTCAATCTCTCTAGCTTGAGCAAAGTTTAATAAACCAGCAATGTCGTCAACTTGAATCTCAACATTGTGAATACCGACTTCTAAAGCAGTACCCGCATTACCTGGCGCAACGAAGACACTGCTGACTTTTGATGATTGTTTAACTTTCCAAGCCAAAGCGTGCTCACGGCCGCCGCTACCAACGATTAGAATTTTCATGGAATTGCTCAGCAATAAATTAGAAAACAACACGGGGCCAATGCCCCGTGTTTAAGGATGATTTTTTAGTGTCTAAAATGACGCATACCGGTTAATACCATCGCAATGTTATGTTCATTAGCGGCATCAATCACTTCTTGGTCACGCATTGATCCACCTGGGTGAATCACTGCAGTGACACCAGCGGCAGCGGCGGCATCAATACCATCACGGAATGGGAAAAACGCATCTGACGCCATTACCGAACCCGGTACTTCCAAACCTTCATCAGCGGCTTTAATGCCGGCAATTTTGGCGGAATAAACCCGGCTCATTTGCCCTGCACCAACGCCAATGGTTTGACCATTTTTGACGTAAACAATGGCGTTAGATTTAACAAACTTAGCCACGCGCCAAGCAAATAATAAATCTGCCAGTTCTTGCTCAGACGGTGCGCGTTGGGTAACGACTTTCACATCTTCGGCAGTGATGCTACCAATGTCTTTATCTTGTACCAACAAACCGCCCGCCACGCGTTTAAAGTCTAAAGCCGCCGGATTAATCGCATCCCAATAGCCACATTCCAAAACCCGGACGTTTTGTTTTTTCGCTAAAGCCGCTTTTGCGCCTTCACTCACCGCTGGAGCAATAATCACTTCGACAAATTGACGGGCAGCAATTTCGGCAGCGGTTTTCTCGTCTAATTCGCGATTGAAAGCAATAATGCCGCCAAATGCAGAAGTTGGATCGGTGGCATAAGCCAAGTTATAGGCACCCAAAATATCATCGCTAATCGCTACACCGCATGGGTTAGCGTGTTTAACAATCACGCAAGCCGGTTGTTCTGGAAAGGCTTTGACACATTCCAAAGCCGCATCCGCATCGGCGATATTGTTGTAAGACAATTCTTTGCCTTGCAATTGTTTAGCGGCGGCAATGCTGCCAACGGGTGGATTTTTTTCCTGATAAAACGCTGCGTTTTGATGCGGGTTTTCACCGTAACGCATGGTTTGCAAGCGGTGGAATTGCAGGTTTAAGGTATCAGGGAAACCGCTGTTATTGATTTTGCCTAAGTAAGTGGCAATCGCGGTGTCATAACGGGCGGTGTGTTCAAAGCTTTTTAGCGCCAGATTAAAACGGGTCGCATGGCTCAAGCTAACATCGGTTTGCAGTTCTGCCAAAATCGCTGAGTAATCAGCTGGATCAACCACAATCGCCACATCGTCATGATTTTTCGCCGCCGCACGAATCATAGTCGGGCCGCCGATGTCGATGTTTTCAATCGCGGTTTCTAAATCACAATCAGGATTAGCAATGGTTTGCTCAAATGGATAAAGATTAACCACCACCATATCAATCGGCTTAATGCCGCTATCGGCCATCACTGCATCATCAATGCCACGACGACCTAAAATACCGCCATGCACTTTAGGATGCAGGGTTTTAACCCGACCATCCATCATTTCAGGGAAACCGGTGTAATCAGACACTTCAGTCACCGGCACATTGTGTTCTGCCAATAATTTAGCAGTGCCGCCAGTAGACAATAATTCGACACCCAACTGGTTCAAACCGCGACAAAACTCTAAAACACCGGTTTTATCCGAAACGCTGACCAACGCACGGGCCACTTTTTTGTTCATGCAAACCTCAGAAAGAGAAATAGAAAAAATTAACTGATGCCGTATTGCTCAAGCTTTTTGCGCAAGGTGCTACGGCTAAGCCCCAAAACTTTGGCGGCTTTGCTTTGATTAAAATCGGCATGTTTGAGTGCGGTTTCTAGCAGCGGTTTTTCCACTTCTGCCAGTACCAAATTGTATAAACCCGAGGATTCATGTCCATTAAGCTGAACAAAATAACCTTCAACACAATGCCGAACATGATCGGACAAAGTATTGTCACTGCCACTTACTGTATTGATAATTTTCACTTCCATCTATGCTCCATTTAGGCGACGGGTGGAATGATGTGATTAAACGATGTGTTAACC
>CAIZCB010000022.1 GCA_903931355.1 uncultured Pseudomonadota bacterium | reverse complement strand
CTGCCATGGCCTCTAAATCATTTAATAACTTAACTTTCTCAGTGGCGAGCAAGGTTTTCAGCTGCTCACCATCGAGCAACCAAGGCAAATTAGTGGTTTGGCAGCGTTGATTAATCACTGGACCCGCAATACCAAAACAAGCGGCATCAACCCTAACTTCATTGAGCAAAAATAATTGCAAAATTTCTTCAAAGGTTGGGTAATCACCACTGGCAAAAGTTTGTTCACGACGCACGCTTAAACTGCCATCGGCTTGTGTTTCGATTAGGGCCAGAACCGTTTTGGTTCCGCCGATGTCACCGGCTAAAATCATCGTCGTTATGCCTCTGATTGGTTAAGTAAGTAAATCAATGCATCGAGAATGCCATTGGCTACCGCATGAGGTGGCAATTGGTAAAACGCTTGCCAAGCCAATGACACACATTCTTCATAATGGTCGTGGAAATGCGGATGTTTTTGCAACCAGCTAATCCGCACCGCATGACCAATCAAAATATCAGTCACCAAGGTATCGTCAACATAAAATTCAGGATTATCGCGCACGACACAAGCCAAGGTTCGCAAGGCTTCCACGCTTAATTGCCGATAAATCGGTGCCTGAATTTTGTTAAGAATATGATTGATGTGCAGCTTAAAACTCTGTTCGCCAGCGGTCATTTGCGCCAGCATAATTTCGCTATCAATCCGGCGTTTGCTGTTGTATTTCTCACCGATCATCAAGCCTTTGCAATGATGCAATAAATCCCAAACACCGCTGAAAAACGCCTCATTTTCTCGACCAACGCTACCCCACTGTTCACGCCAAGCGTACCAATCTTGATTGCCGGTTTCTGGGTCCATCGCGGCTGAAAATCTGGCCGTGGTTAAATCGCCTTGTGAGCCACCGTAATGCAAACTTTCTACTTCGCCGAGCTGGGTTTCGCTGTTGCTGTAATCTTCTAAAGTTTCTTGCACCGCTTGCGCTAATTGATGTGGCGCCATCGCCAAAATATCGTTGAAGGCATAATCCAAAGAGGTGCTGGTTAAGCGTTTTTGACGGGCAATAATCAATTGCAAAATATGCCCAACCCGAATCGTATGCATATCAGCAAACAAAGCCGGATTGCGCTTAATCAGCATGCCCAAATAAATAATCAGCTCTTGAATCAAAATCTGCTGACTGGTATCGCTGGGATTAAAATCGCGAATCGTCGCCAAAATCTGTGATGAATCGGCGGGGCGTGACAAAGTGGCTTTGCCGCTATAAGCTCGGCCCAAGGTCAAGCCGTGTTGACGCACCAAAATCTCAGTCGCCGCTTGTTCAAGATTAATATCGTATTTACCCAACAGGCCAGCACAACGACGAACGATATACCAAACGTGTTGATCCCCTGCCCGCGCATAGACTTCTTCCAACAAATCCCGCACTCGACAGTTATCCGCCAAGCCGGTTTGATATTCCAAGCCATGGCGTTGACTTAATAAACTCAACACCTCTAACTGTGCGTATAAATTCGGATTGGTTTGTAGTTGTTGAATCAAGAAATAATCATCGTTAATTTCCCATTCAGTCAGCACAAAGCTGTCTAAAAAGTTGTGAAGCTGAGCGTCATTAGTCGGCAATAAATATTCAAAAGGCCGTTCAACATCCTCCCAATTCGGTGCTGAAAACCGAAAATCATGCAAATAGTTAATTTGTTCGCGGCAAATTGATTCGACAAATTGATCCGTCAATAAATTAAGCTCAACGGGCGTTTGTTGCACTTGGCCATTCTGTAACTGGGCAATAAACGCCAGCAATAAATCCCGATCTTCACCAACCAGCATATTGTGTTTGATATTAATCACCAGCAACGGCGCGGCGTGGCAATCCCATTGCTGACTGATATAGGCTAATTCGGTGCTCAAGCGCTGGATCAACATACGGTTGTCCATCGCAATATAAAAACCTTTTTGGTTGATAAACTGCGGCAAGAACAACAACGGCTCACCCGCCAATCGATACAACTTTGCTGTCGCCATACTGCGTAATTGACGCAATGGCCGCCCCGTTAAAGCCATCCGATCATTGCGACCGACTTGGGTATAGGCTTGCGCCAATTCGCTACCATCACGCACTTGAATCGGGGCAATATCAGCCAAGGTTTGCGAGGCAATGCCGTATTGTTGCAAATCGGCTTGCAGTTGCTCATCTTCGGCCAATAAAGCAATTTGCACCGTGGTTTGGCTGTTGCGTTGTTTGATTTTATGGCGACCGAGTGGATCAATATCGTCCAAGCTAATCAATTGGTCTTGTAACAAACTACCCAGAATGCTCAAACTCTGCGCCCAAACCAAAGGCACGTTGTCATTGGCGACACGGGCTTGACTGTGTGGCTGAGCTTTTTCGGCGTCGATTAAATGTTCAGGAACAAAATAGACTTCTGGCAACAACCACTGGCCGTTTTGCTCGACCAATAAATTATCCAAACGCTGACGATATTCAGCGGCTTGTTGTTGGTTGCCAGCGAATAGATGATTGAGCTGCAAATAGCAGAAAAACAACGGCCATTCGCATTCGATGCGCGTACTGCGGAGCGGCTTACTCATGTAATGCTTAAAACAAAAAACGACATTAAAAAACTTCAATACGCTGAATTTTATAGG
>CAIZCB010000021.1 GCA_903931355.1 uncultured Pseudomonadota bacterium | reverse complement strand
GAATTAATGGAATTGCCCGATTGGAGAATTTATAAACCTTACCATCTCTTTAAAAAGATTGATGATGTTTGCCAGCGTACCGAACCACAACAATTCTGCCGCTAGAGTATTTCAAAGGTTTTAACCAAAACCGTATCTTGGCTCATTGATGAGCTGGGTAGAGATTACTTAACTGGAGAATTAGTCATGAAACAACTTATCAGCCTATTTAGCGCTTTTATTCTGGCCTTAACCTTAATCACCGCGACTGGCTGTGCGTCAACCGCAAAGCATGAGGGTACTGGTGAATATCTTGACGATAGCGTCATTACCACCAAAGTCAAAGCGGCATTATTCGATGAACCTAATCTAAGATCAGGGCAAATCAACGTCGAAACTTTCAAAGGCGTGGTGCAATTAAGTGGCTTTGTGGATACTCGTGACAATATCAACAGAGCCGTCGAAATTGCCCGTAGCGTGAAAGGTGTGGTGTCGGTCAAAAATGATATGCGTCTTAAATAATCGGAGCAATGGCTATGGAAACTGTCGATAAAGTATCAAATTTTGCCCACGAGGCTGTCGATAAACTCGCCAGCGTTTCTAATCAGGCTGCTGATAATTTTGATGAAAAAAGTCAGGAGTTAAAAGATGCCGAGCAGCGCTTGGTGAAACAGTGTCAGGTCTACATCCGCGATAATCCAGTGACTTCGCTTGGTATCGCGGTTGCGGCGGGTTTTTTACTGAGTCGAGTATTAAGTAGTCGTTAGCCTGAATGACATTAAATAAGGCGAACAATGATCCGTCGATAGAAAACGCCGATCCACTCAGTGAGATCGGCGTTCTGGATGATATTCGCTTGTTAGGGTTGGCGCTCAAAACCCTAGGCCATGATTATTTTCAACTCGCGGGACTGGAAGCCCAACGCGCTGGCCGCAGTTTAGTGACAATGCTGATTGTCGGCATTATGTTTGCTTTGCTGTTAACTCTTGCTTGGCTGGGATTGGTAGTGGTTGCCATCTTAGCGATGATTGAAAACGGCATAGCCCTCAGCCACGCCATCTTACTGGCGGTTGCTGGCAATTTAATCTTGGTTTTACTGTGTTCAATAGTGATTCGTTATAAAAGTCGTTATCTAAAATTCCCTGCCTTACTGCGTAGCCTAAAGTCCAATCCTGAGTCATGAAGATACTTACTTTGAACCAGCGCATTAAAGATACAGAACGCCAGTTGTTGAGCCGTCAACGCCAAATCGATACCGTTACCCACCGATTAATCAGACATTTACATCGTAAGATGACTGCGCCGTCCAGCTTACTATTAGCCAGCGCAACTGGTTTTATGCTCGGCGAATTCACTCATTCACAAGCGCAAAATTGCGACGATGCAGAAGTCAGTAACACCACTCTCTTTAACCTAGGCAAGCTAATCGCCGCGATTAATACTGTATCGTCGATTTTGCCTTTGGCCCTGATGATCAAGACTTTCTACCAACAATCTCGTTAAATCCAGTCGTTTGCTGAGCGCTTCAATCTATGTGATTTCCCGAACCGATTAGCCCAAATGATCAACGTATCGTGTCAATCACGGTGCTGAATGGATATTTAACATCGTGATAGAAATCAACAATAAATAAGGAGAACAATCATGAACAAAGACCAAGTTAAAGGCCACGTTGAGGAAACCAAAGGCAAAATTAAGGAAGTCGCCGGCAAGATACTGCAAGATGAAGATATGGAGTTAGAAGGCAATATTCAAAAGAATGTCGGCAAAGTTCAAGTGGGTATTGGCGATCTCAAACAAGATATTAAAGATGCCATTAAATAAATGGCCTGATTCTATTAATCACTCATTTTGGATAACTATTTATGCTTGAAACAATTGCGATTCTTTTGATTTTACTTTGGGCGCTCGGCTTAGTGTCTTCGTACACGCTGGGCGGATTTATTCATTTATTACTGGTTATCGCGGTGATTGTCATCGTGCTGAGAATTATCAGAGGCCGACGCGTGCTTTAAACGCTTGGGGAGCTGTGTTTATTAAGTGACCAGTTCCCTAAGTTATTCATTATAAGAGGATGTTACGTAGCTTTAACGTCAGGTTATGTGGTTGCTGTTGCAAAGTATTCTTTGGAATTGCTGACCAATTTTGTTTTTGTCATCCCGTAGGGATCGCTTAACACTAAATATATTGGATAACTTAGAGGTTAGGGGATTCCTGCGGAATGACAAAATGAGAGCTTATGGTGTTAAATAATAGGCGCTTATTTTTGGGGGTAGAACACTTCGTAATATCGGATAGAAATTAAAAATGATAATGCGCACCTAAACCAACATATTCAACTTTATCTTTGTAAAACTGGCCGCTGGGTGTGTAGCCGTTGAAATATTCAACCATCAACTGCAATTTACGCCCCAAGAATTTTGAATGATCAAACTCAACACCAGCTCTGGCGGATATATCGCTACTCCAATTATTTTGATCGTAATTTTTAATATCGACAGCAATAATCGGCCGCATCGCTGCCAGCTCTAAGCGCCAAGGGCTTCTAAATTCGATACCGTATTGGCTTGACCAAGTTTTCAGCGCCGTAGGTTCTTTGTGGAATAAGCCACCACCACCGCCATAGACCCGAACCCCGTAAGGCAATTCATACGATAGTTTCAAATCCACGCCTTCATAACTCAGGTTAACCCGTTCAAATTGAGTATTGGCCTTGCGTAGTAAAAACTCATCGCCCAGATGCGAGCTTTGGTGATAAACCCGACCAAAGGCTGAAAAC
Source organism: uncultured Pseudomonadota bacterium (assembly GCA_903931355.1). Taxonomy (GTDB): domain Bacteria; phylum Pseudomonadota; class Gammaproteobacteria; order Methylococcales; family Methylomonadaceae; genus Methylomonas. The sequence goes on along the minus strand of CAIZCB010000021.1, from coordinate 1,629 downwards.
TGTTCAGCGCGAACACTGGAGTAGAGCGAGGCAATAAAGTCGGTATTCAGTAAATCGGACGATGATGCGTCAAGATTAAAATCACTAAACACGCCGGCTTGAACACCGGTTTCCCACTGTGCGGTGGAATGACCAAAGTTGCCGCGATAAAACGGAATCGTTTCACCGAAGCTGACCGAGGCGATGTTGCGGCCATCGAAATTGTTGCTTTGATAATTACGATAAGTAGCGGAAAAATGCGCCCAGCGCGGATCGGCTAATAAAGGTTTGAACAAATGCCCAGACGGCAACACACCAACCGGTAAGATTAAGGTATCGGCGGTTGTAACCGTGGTGGTATCGGCATCAACCAAGCTGTCTGCTTTGGTTTGTTGTTCGCTAGTGGTTGCTAATTTCACCCCGTTCACGCCATGAATTTCAGTCAATACCCGCGTCGCTTCTGAGCGTTGGGTGGCGCTTAGATTGGCAGCTGGCAAGCTGATTATCCCGTCTTTTACCGTTAATGCCGGTAGATCGAGCTTTAGTTGTTGCTTTAAGGTCGCAGCGGCATAACCGGTAATGTAAGCGTCATCGGCTGGCGTAGCCTGAGCAACAGGCGCGGATAGCATCAAAACGCTGGATAAGGTTAGCAGTTTAGGCTTGGTGGTCATGGTTCTTTCCTAGATGTTGATTTTCTTGGAAAGTCTAAGCAAAAGAACAGCTTGGGTCTGTACATAGGCGAACATAGGCGGCCAATCTGCTTAATAGCCCAACACGAACGGAAAAATCGTAGGCAGGAATAAGCACAGCGTTTCCGGCGAAGGCTTTACCGTGATAAATAAGCCCTCTACCACCAACAGCACATCGTTTCCTAACGCACAGTATCGGTCATTAGCTGGCTATAAAATGGCAATTTGACCAAATTTAAAGAGGTGTGCATGGCCGAAAGCGTTAATCACCCAAAATCAGTGGTTTCCTCCAACAAAGATTTCCCCGTTGTTTGTGTGGGTGGTTCTGCGGGTGGGCTCGATGCGTTTATTCGTTTACTGGAAAATCTACCGGCTAATCTCGGTGTAGCTATCGTGATTGTTAATCACATCACCACCATGCCAACCATGCTGCATCAAGTGCTACCAAACTACACCACCATGCCGGTTGAGCTAATCACCGAAAATTTATCAATTAAACCTAACCACGTATTTATCATTCCAGCCAATCGCGATTTACACGTCACCGAAGGGCAGTTTCATTTAAAACCAATCTCTAAACCGCGCGGTTGGCCAGATGTCATCACGGTATTCCTACGCTCGTTAACTGAACACTGGGACGGTCAGCTAATTGCTGTGATTGTCTCTGGCTATGATGGTGATGGCGCTGATGCGCTTTGTGGGATTAAAGAAATTGGTGGCATCACCATCGCCCAGAAACTTGACACCGCTATTGTGCCCAGTATGCCGGAATCGGCAATCGCCACCGGCTGCATTGATTTTGTCTTGTCACCGGAAAATATCGCTAAACAAATCGAGTGCATTCTAAAAAATCGTAGGCAGGAATAGGCACAGCGTTTCCGGCGAAGGCTTATGGTTATCAGATAAGTCTTTCGCGGGAATGACGAAGTTGATGGCGGTGAGTTAGTTATACCTAGCTAGG
>CAIZCB010000020.1 GCA_903931355.1 uncultured Pseudomonadota bacterium | reverse complement strand
TCAAGCAGAACGTCAGTTGAATGATTTAAAACTGGCCTCGAATAGTTTTGATGAATCCTATAATCGGTTTACACCGAAAGTTGGTGTGCGTTATGAGTTCACGCCCACTACGCTGGTTTTTGCTAATTACAGCCAAAACTTTGAGCCACCCAGTTTTGGTGAATTATCAGGTGGCCCGCTGATTACAAAAGTAAAAGATCAAAAAGGTCATACTGTTGAAATTGGTTCTCGTGGACGTTGGGATGAATTGCTGACCGAATGGGATGCGGCCTTCTACCATACTTGGATTGATAACGAATTTCTCAGCTTGAATGATCCAAACGGCCTGCCTTTGGGAACTATCAGTGCTGATAAAACCATTCATCAGGGTATTGAGTTGGGCTTAACTCATCGGTTTCTCGATGAGCACTTGGTGTTAAGACAAAACTATATGTGGAACAACTTTCATTTTGATGGTGATCGTACCTATGGCAATAAAATGTTGGCTGGTGTGCCAGAACATTTTTATCGTGCTGATTTGGTTTATCACTGGGATGAAGGCTTTTATTTAGGCCCAAATGTTGAATGGACGCCATCAGATTATGCGGTTGATCATGCCAATACATTGAATGCCAAAGGTTACGCTTTGCTGGGAAGCAAAGTGGGTTACGCCAACAAAAAACAAGGTTGGGATGTGTTTTTGGAAGGTCGTAATTTAACCGATCAAACTTATACGGCGACCACTGGTGTTATTGCTGATGCTAAAGGTCGAGATAGTGCACAGTTTATGCCGGGGGATGGCATAACTGTGTATGGTGGTTTTAAGTGGAGTATGTAGTCACTTAGCGTCATAAGACGTGCTTCGCTGCTGCGAAGCACGTCACACCGCATTACCGAATTCCCTGCAATCCCCCTGTATGTAAAACCACCAGTCTTTGCCCTTTGGCAAAATAAGCTTGCCGCATCAAGTCATAAACCGCGAATAGTAATTTACCGGTATAGATCGGCTCTAAGGCTATGCCGTGTTGTTGCTGAAATTGCTCAATAAACGCTAGTAATTCTGGGCTGGATTTAGCAAAACCGCCGTGATGGTAATCTAATAATAATTGCCAGTTATCGGCAGAGCGATGGGTTAATTGCTGAATTTCATCAATCAAATAGCCGCCGTTTTTAATTGCTGCAACGCCTAATAATTGCGACGTTGCTGGCGCTTGATTGATTAAACCGGCCAAGGTAGTGCCGGTGCCGCAAGCGGTGGCTAGATAATCAAAATCCAGCTCAATTTCATCAATAATTTCACCCAGCCCTTGCAAAGCCAATTCACTGGCACCGCCTTCTGGCAACCAATATTGACCAGCTTGTAAATCCGGCAAGCTGTCATGCTGTTTATATTGCCGCAATTGTCGATAAGCCTCACGCGAGACAAACCGCAATTCCATTCCCCAATCCTGTAAATCGCGCAAAGTCGGATTGAAAACCGCTGGTGGTTCGCCGCGAATATATGCCACGGTTTTTAGCCCCAAGGCTTTGCCGGCAAACGCCAGTGCATGGCAATGATTGGAATAAGCACTGCCCATGCTGACCATGCAATCAGCGTTGAGCGATAGGGCGTGGTTTAGACAATATTTAAGCTTGCGCCATTTGTTGCCGGAGATGATGGGATGCAGTAAGTCATCGCGTTTGATCCACAGCTCCAAGCCGTGACTGGTAAATTCGGCGTCAAAGATTTGCTGGAGCGGTGAGGGGGATAATTGCTGCGCTAAGCTTTGTAAGCGCGGGTCTAGCTTCAAACTTGCGCCTGTTTAATCGCCCAAGCCACATCCGCTGCTTGGCGATTGGCTTTGACATCATGCACCCGAAACATCGTCACACCCGCCATCACCCCTAAAGCAGTAGTCACAGCCGTAGCAGTGACTAACTCACTAGGTTCACTGACATTACAAATACTGCCCATAAAACGCTTGCGACTGGTGCCCAGCAACACCGGATAACCGATTGCGACCAGTTGATCCAGATTAGCCAGCAAATCCAGATTGTCCTGTTTGCGTTTGCCAAAGCCAATGCCGGGATCAATCGCAATCAGCTCAGGCTGTAAACCAGCCGCTAAAGCCGCTTCGACTTGTCGCTGTAACAAGCTTTTAACCTCGGCAACCACATCGTTATAAAACGGCTGGTCTTGCATGGTTTTCGGCGTGCCTTGCGCGTGCATCAAAACAATTGGCATTTGGTTGGCAGCGGCAAAATGCAGCATATTGGCATCAGCCAAACCGCCAGAAACATCGTTGATTAGATTAGCGCCGGCCTCTAAAGCCGCTTCGGCAACCGTGCTCAAAGTGGTATCGATGCTGATGATAATCTCGGTATTCAACTGGCGAATCGCTTTAATCGCAGGCACTACGCGGCGAATTTGCTGGTTAGCAGACACCGGATCAGAACCCGGTCGAGTCGATTCTCCACCAACATCAATCATATCCGCCCCTTCGGCGAGCATGATTTGCGCTTGCTGAATTGCAGCATCAAGGCCAGTAAATTTACCGCCGTCAGAAAAGCTGTCGGGTGTGACATTTAAAATGCCCATGATTTGCGGGGAGGTGGTTTTGAACATGGTTTTTAATTATTCGATTAGGGTTAGATCATTGGTGAAGGGCTACACTTGGAAACCAGCAAAAGCTTCATCCTCTTCAGGTCTATTCCAATCTCTAGCCAGAGCTTGTTCACTTAATAGCGCGGTTTCATTCAACAAAATCTGTTGTTTACGACTGATAAATTCAACAAAATCCAAAACCTCTTGTTGTAGGTTTTCTGGTAATACCGCTGTTTTTTCAGTAATTTCTTCAATTAAACAATGCATGTAAACCTCATTTGTTTTTGTTAAATTTCATGGTTTTTAATGAAAACTATCTTCAAAAATCTCATTCAAATTAATTTGTAGATTAGGAAATAAATGCGGGGTGGCTATATCTTCACCGCAATACATATTGAGCAATTGATATTTTTCACTATTATCATCCAGCACAAATTGATGAACGGCTTTTTCATAAGGATAAATCAGCCAATATTCTTTAACCCCGCTTTCTTGATAAAGCTGATATTTA
>CAIZCB010000019.1 GCA_903931355.1 uncultured Pseudomonadota bacterium | reverse complement strand
TCATCATACATGAATTTGGATTTCAAGAAGTTATGGGCTTTTGTAATAGTCCAATTTTTATCCTTGATAATCTTTTTAATTATCAATCCGGAAAATTGTACAATGAATGATTTATATGACATATCAACTACCACTAAGCCTTTGCTGGCTTTGATGATGGTCAAAATATCGTCTGCTTTAAATAAATTACCGGTTGGATTGTTCGGATAAGCCAGAAAAATTAAAGCTGGTTGTTGGTTTTCTATAGCTGCAAGCATGGCCGGCATATCTAAGTCAAAACTCTCAGCTAATAACGGCACACCGATATAACGTAAGCCTAAGCTTTGGGCGACTTGCTTGTACATCACAAAGCCAGGCTCTGGGGCTAAAACGCAGGCATCAGCTTGTAAGGCCATTAATAAAATCTGGATGATTTCATCGGAACCGTTGCCGAGTAATAAGCCTGATTGTTCGGGAATGTGATTGCTGTCACGCAAGGCACTGGCTAAAGCCTGTGCTTCTGGATCAGGATAGCGATTGACCGCACAGTCTTTTAAACTCGCTAACCATTCGGTTTTAATAGCCTCCGGCCAAGAATAAGGGTTTTCCATTGCATCTAGCTTGATTAAGTTTTTGGCATCGGCGACTTTATAAGCCGACATGGCTAAAATTTCGGGGCGAAAAAGACGATTGGCGATTGAGTTTGACATGGCTATAAAAGGCAAAAGATGGAAGGCAAAATCAATGATTCCGCCTTTTTAGCAAATTAGATTCTAAATTCGGCTGAACGGGCGTGGGCGGTTAAGCTTTCACCACGGGCTAAAACCGAAGCGATTTTTCCCAGTTGTTGAGCGCCTGCCGCCGAGCAATTAATTAAACTGCTACGTTTTTGGAAATCGTAAACACCGAGTGGTGATGAATAACGCGCGGTGCTTGAAGTAGGTAAAACATGGTTAGGGCCAGCACAATAATCGCCCAAAGCTTCTGCTGTGTAACGACCTAAAAAGATTGCGCCAGCGTTGCGGATTTGATCGCAAAGCAATTGTGGTTCGGCAACCGATAATTCCAAATGTTCTGGTGCAATCCGGTTAGTAATTTCGGCCGCTTGTTGTAAATCATTGACTTTAATAAACGCACCGCGACCGATTAACGAAGCTCGAATAATTTCAGCCCGCTCCATTTCTGGCAACAGCTTGTTAATGCTGGCTTCTACTTGATTCAAAAACTCGGCGTTATCGCTAATTAAAATCGCTTGAGCATTTTCGTCATGCTCAGCTTGCGAGAATAAATCCATCGCAATCCAATCAGGATTAGTCAAACCATCGCAGATAATCAAAATTTCCGAAGGGCCGGCAATCATGTCGATACCGACTTGACCGAACACCAACTTTTTCGCGGTGGCGACATAAATATTGCCGGGGCCAACAATTTTATCGACCGCCGGAATCGTTTCTGTGCCGTAAGCCAAGGCCGCTACTGCTTGTGCGCCGCCAATTGTAAACACGCGATCAACCCCAGCAACATGCGCCGCTGCTAACACCAAAGGATTGGTTTCGCCATTCGGTGTCGGCACTACCATAATCAATTCACCAACCCCAGCTACTTTGGCAGGGATGGCATTCATTAAAACGGATGATGGATAAGCGGCTTTGCCACCCGGGACATATAAGCCCGCTTTGTCCAAAGCAGTGACTTTTTGACCCAATACCGTGCCGTCATTTTCGGTGTATTGCCAAGATTGTAATTTTTGCTGTTCAGCATAAGTGCGAACTCGATTGGCAGCGCTTTGTAAAGCAACCGCTTGTTCGCTGGGTAAGCTATTCCAAGCGTCTAATAAGGCTTGTTGGCTAAGTTCTAAATCGGGGGCTTGCTTGAATTGGCAATGATCGAAACGGTTGGTGTAATCAATTAAGGCTTGGTCACCGCGTTGACGCACATCAGCGATAATTTCCAAAACCCGTTGGTGAATCTGCAAATCATCAGCCGCATCCCAAGCCAACAGGCTTTGAAGTTGCTGGTTAAAATCGGCAGTATTGGCATCAAGGCGAGTCATGGAAATGGCTGTCATCGGTTTACCGTTGGGCTAAAGTGATTTCAAGTTGGTCAATTAAGGCTTGGATGGCTTGATGTTTCATTTTCATCGAAGCTTTGTTAACCACTAAGCGCGAAGTGATGTTTGTAATCAATTCGCGGGGTTCCAAGCCATTGGCTTTTAAGGTATTGCCGGTATCGACCAAGTCAACGATGCAATCAGCAAGTCCGACTAGCGGAGCTAATTCCATAGAACCGTACAATTTAATGATTTCGGCTTGGACGCCAAGATCGGCAAAATAACGCTGTGCGGTTTTGACGTATTTAGTGGCGACGCGAATACGGCCTTTAATTTCGGGCGCATCAACACGCGCGGCAGTCATTAAACGACAGCCAGCGATACCTAGGTCTAAAGGTTCGTAAAGACTGTCTGAACCATGCTCCATCAAAACATCTTTGCCAGCAATACCAAGATCGGCAGCGCCATATTCGACAAAAGTCGGGACATCAGTCGCACGGATGATGACTAATTGCACATCAGGGCGGGTGGTGGCCAAAATCAGCTTGCGGCTTTTTTGTGGGTCATCAATCGGCGTAATGCCTGCTTCGGCTAAAAGCGGCAAAGCCTCTTCGTAGATGCGGCCTTTTGAAACGGCTATCGTTAACATAATTACAACACCTTAGCGTGGAACGCGGCGAATGCTTGCGCCTAATTGTGTGAGTTTTTCTTCGATATGGTCGTAACCACGGTCGATATGATAAATCCTATCGACTAAGGTTTCGCCATCAGCAACCAATGCGGCTAATACCAAGCTGGCTGATGCGCGTAAATCGGTCGCCATCACTGGCGCTGCTTTTAGGCGTTCGATGCCTGTACAAATCGCAGTATTACCTTCGACTTTGATTTGTGCGCCCATGCGTTGTAATTCTTGAACGTGCATGAAACGGTTTTCAAACACGGTTTCAGTAATTAAAGACACGCCTTCTGCCACAGCATTCAGCGCGGTAAATTGCGCTTGCATATCGGTTGGGAACGCTGGATAGGGCGCGGTGCGGACGGTGACTGCTTTAGGCCGTTTGCCGTGCATATTCAGTTCGATCCAGTTGTCACCAGTGGTGATTTCAGCACCTGCTTCGCGTAATTTAACCAATACTGCGTCAAGCGTGGTTGGGTCGGTATTTTTTAATTTCACTCGGCCACGGCTAATTGCACCAGCCACTAAATAAGTGCCGGTTTCAATACGGTCTGGCAGGATGTCGTAATGCAAATCAGGCACACCTAAGCGCTCAACACCTTCGACCACTAAAATATCAGTGCCAATGCCGCTGATTTTTGCACCCATCGCGTTCAAAAAGTTGGCCAAATCCGATACTTCCGGTTCTTTGGCAGCATTTTCGATAATGGTTGTGCCTTCGGCCAAGGTCGCAGCCATTAAAATATTTTCGGTACCAGTGACGGTAATCTTGTCCAACACCAAGTGGCAGCCTTTTAGGCGTTTGACTTTGGCGTGGATAAAGCCGGAGTCAACTTGAATATCGGCCCCCATTTTGACCAGTGAGTCGATATGAATGTCAACCGGACGTGTGCCAATTGCGCAACCGCCAGGTAGTGAAACATGGGCTTCACCAAAACGCGCCAATAAAGGCCCCAAGACCAAAATCGAAGCGCGCATGGTTTTTACCAATTCGTAAGGTGCTTCGTATTTGTTGATGGTGCTAGAGTCGACTTCGATATTCATCTTTTCGTCGACCATTAAACCGATGCCCATTTGACCGAGCAATTCCATAGTAGTGGTGATGTCGTGTAAATGCGGGATGTTGCCAACGCTGACTGGCGTATCGGATAACAAAGTAGCCGCCAAAATTGGTAAGGCAGCGTTTTTCGCGCCTGAAATGCGCAGTTCACCGGAAAGAGGTTCGCCGCCGGAGATGAGTAATTTATCCATGGAGATTCGTGAGTTGGTTATTAGTGAGGCAAAGGCGTTGAGGCGCCGTTGCTAGAGAAATACTCGCTGTCTTGTAAGCCGCTTAGTTTGGCTAATGCGAGTAATTGTTCGGGAATATGTTTAAAACTGAGTTTAACGCGGCTCATTCTGCTGAGTTTTATCCATTCAATCATTAACGCTAAGCCAGCGCTATCACTGGCTTGGAGTTTGGATAAGTCAATGCAGACACGATCCATGCCGCGCAGAAATTTAAAAGTCTGCGGGCTGTGTTTGTCGATGCCGGCGAAGGTCAAGCTGCCTTCTAGCAGGTAATAGCCTGGTGCTTGTTCAATTAAGCTTAGCTTTGGCATTATTTGCCTTCCGCCTTGTTGAGCATGAACTTGCCAATCATTTCTTCCAAAATAATCGCCGAGCTGACGTTGTCGATTTTGCTTTTGTCTTTCAAAAAGTCTCCGCTAATGCCTGGGCCTGGATCAATGCTGATGTATTGCTCACCAAGTAGGCCAGCAGTATAAATGCTGGCACCGGAGTCATCAGGCAAGTTGTTATATTTTGATTCAATTTGCATTTCTACCACGGATTCGTGAGTTTCTTTATCCAAACTGATTGATGAAACTCGGCCAATCCGAACCCCAGCGATGGAAACCGGTGATTTGACTTTTAAACCGCCGGAATTTTGAAAATTAGCAATTACTGTATAAGTATCGTCGCTGCTATAAGAGCCTAGATTACTAATTTGTAGTGCCATGTAAAACAAGGCGGCAATACCGGTGGCGACAAAAAGACCGACGAGAGTGTCTTGGGTCTTGGAATGCTGCATGTTAAATATCTCCAAACATGAGTGCGGTTAAAATGAAATCGAGGCCTAAAATTGAGAAAGCTGAGTTGACGACGGTTCGAGTGGTCGCACGGCTTACGCCTTCAGCGGTAGGGATCGCGTCATAGCCTTCAAATAAAGCAATCCACGATACGACAAAGCCAAACACGATGCTTTTAATCACGCCATTGATGATGTCTTGTTGAAAATCAATATTGGCCTGCATTTGTGCCCAGAATGCGCCATCATCAACGCCAAGCATCCCGACGCCGACTAAATGACCGCCTATCACGCCAACAGCGCTAAATAAGGCTGCTAACAAGGGAGTTGATATAAAACCCGCTAAAAAACGAGGTGAGATGATGCGTTTGACCGGATCAACCGCCATCATTTCCATGCCTGATAATTGTTCGGTGGCTTTCATTAAACCAATTTCAGCGGTCAGTGCAGAACCTGCTCGGCCAGCGAATAGTAAGGCTGAAACCACAGGGCCTAGTTCGCGAACCAATGAGGCCGCAACCATCACGCCTAATGATTCTTCAGCGCCAAAATCAGATAAGGTATAAAAACCTTGCAAGCCTAAAACCATACCAACGAATAAGCCAGAAATGGTGATAATCAAAAATGACAATACGCCAACTGAATAAATTTGTTTAATCAGTAAGTTAGGGCGCGGTATCACGTCGCCGATGCCGGTTAATGTGTGTCCTAAAAACAGGGTGCTACGACCAAGTTTAGCGAAACTACTTCGTGTGGCTTTTCCTAGATTTTCTAAAAATTCAAACATGTTAAGTTCGCTGTTGGTTAGTGAGACGCTAACAAATCGTCTAGGTAATCAGGTGCGGGATACTGGAATGGTACAGGGCCATCAGCATTACCATTCATAAATTGTTGTACCCATTTGGAATCAGATTCAGCGAGTTGTTGTGGTGTGCCTTGACCAACGATTTTGCCTTCAGATAGTACATAAATGTAATCAGCGATGGCGGCAGTTTCTTGTACGTCATGCGAAACAATAATACTGGTTAGGCCGAGTGCGACATTGAGCGATTTAATCAAATGCACTAAAGCGCCCATTGAAATAGGGTCTTGGCCGGTAAATGGCTCATCGTACATGATCATTAATGGATCAAGAGCAATTGCTCTGGCTAATGCTACCCGTCTGGCCATGCCGCCGGATAATTCGCTGGGCATTAAATTGCGTGCGCCCCGTAAGCCAACGGCATGTAATTTCATTAGCACCAGGGTGCGAATCATTGATTCCGGTAAATTCGTGTGTTCGCGCAACGGGAATGCGACGTTATCAAACACATTCATATCAGTTAACAGCGCACCGCTTTGAAATAACATGCCCATGCGTTTACGCAAATTGAACAAATCTTTGCTTTTCAGGCGATGTACATTTTGGCCGTCAACATGAATTTGACCGTGATCAGGACTTAATTGACCACCGATTAATTTTAATAAAGTGGTTTTCCCTGTGCCGCTAGGGCCCATGATAGCTGTGACTTTGCCGCGTTCGATGTCTAAGCTAATATCGTCAAAAATTTTCCTCGAACCACGGGAGAAACTTAGATTTTTAATAGAGACGATATTTTTTTCGAGACTTTCGCTGTTAGCCATGTGGCAAATATTTAGGAATTATTCGGATTGGAAGCCGGCTATTTTCTATGAGGCATCAAGACTAAGTCAATGACTTGGGTGAAAAGATGATGAATAACATGCAATAATAGTTCCTGTTTTTTAAGGTTTTAGCGATGTGAGGCTAGGTTAAGTGGGGCAAGATCAAAATATTCAGACACTGGCTTTAGCGGTGATTCATGCCGAGGCACAAGCTGTTATTGCTCTTGCTGATCAGATTAATCAACAGTTTGTTGATGCTTGTCACTTAATATTGGCCTGTAAAGGTCGCGTTGTGGTGACGGGGATGGGCAAATCTGGGCATATCGGCGGCAAAATTGCGGCTACTTTGGCTAGCACAGGCACTCCGGCTTTTTTTGTTCACCCTGGTGAAGCAAGCCATGGTGATCTGGGCATGATTACTCGTCAAGATGTGGTGTTGGCATTATCAAATTCGGGTGAAACGGCTGAAATCGTAACTATTTTGCCTTTAATCAAGCGCTTAGGTGTGCCATTAATTGCTATGACCGGTCAGCCTGATTCAACTTTGGCAAAATTAGCAACAGTTCATATCAATGTTGCGGTTGAACAAGAGGCTTGTCCTTTAGGCTTAGCGCCAACTTCTAGCACCACGGCAGCGTTAGTGATGGGCGATGCGTTAGCCGTATCATTGCTAGAAACCAAAGGTTTTACCCGTGACGACTTTGCACTATCGCATCCTGGCGGCAGTTTAGGTAAACGCTTAATCTTGAAAGTGGCTGATGTTATGCACGCTGGAAATGATGTGCCGGCTGTCAATAGTTCAGCTTTAGTTAGCGGTGCATTATTGGAAATGACCAATAAAAAGTTAGGCATGACCGCAGTTATTAACGATGAGCAGCAAGTGCTAGGTATCTTTACTGATGGTGATTTACGCCGCATGTTAGAAAAAGGCTTAGATGTGCGTTCAACGCCGATTCACCAAGTGATGACGGTTTCATGTGCAACGATTACTGCTGATTTATTGGCGGTTGAAGCGATGCAGATTATGGAAGCGAAAAAAATTAACGCTTTATTAGTGGTCGATCAGCAGGGAAAACTGCTGGGGGCTTTGAATATGCATGATTTACTGCGTGCAGGCATTGTTTAGGTGAGTGTTATGTTTGATCTAAGTCCTGAGCAAATTGAAAAAATTAAACAACTCAAATTGTTGATTCTCGACGTTGATGGTGTGTTGACCGACGGACGATTATTTTTTGATCAACAAGGTAATGAGTACAAATGTTTCCATGCTCGTGATGGTCATGGGCTTAAGTTGTTAAAGCAAACCGGCGTTGAAATCGCGGTGATTTCCGGTCGTAGTTCCGCTACAGTTGCGTTACGGATGAAAAACTTAGGCATAGAGCATGTTTATCAAGGTCATGAAAACAAGCGCATGGCATTTCAAGAGATTTTGCAAAATCTGCAATTAAGTCCAAATCAAGTGGCGCATGTCGGTGATGATTTGTTGGATTTGCCGATTATGACTCAAGTTGGTTTTGCGATTGCGGTGCAAGATGCCAATTTTGCAGTGAAACAATATGCTGATTGGTGTACCCAAACTTTAGGTGGCCAAGGCGCGGTTCGAGAAGTGTGTGACTTGATTATGCAGGTACAAGGTTCGTTCGATAAGGTATTGCAAGGGTATCTATGAGCGTTTTGCATGAAATTCGTTTCTATTTGCTAATTGCTATGGTGGCTTTATTGTCATGGTGGTTGGCACAAACTAATCAAGAGCGCCAAGCGGCAGTAACGCTTGCGGAAAATAGTCCTGATTTATTTAGTACTGGCTATTACAAGCTACGCATGGATATTGATGGTTTGCCTAAGAGTGAATTAGTGGCCGAGAACATGCAGCACTACAGTAAAGATGGTTCCAGTCATTTGCAAAAGCCGGTCATGAGTTTATACAAACCGAACCAAGCGCCGTGGGTGATTAAATCCGAAACGGGGATTATGGCCGGTGATGGCGATAATGTGCAGCTGAATGGTAAAGCCTTTATTAGTCGCGATGCTTATGGCAAAAATAGCGCATTAAGTATTGATACAGCAGATTTACGGGTTAAATTATCAACCCATTTTGCAGAAACTCAGGCGAGCACGGAAATTATCAGTCCGCCTAATAAAACATCAGGTATGGGCATGGAGGTTACGTTTGACAGTCCAATTCACCTGAAATTGTTGTCCACGGTAAAAGGGCGTTATGAACTTAATAAGTAAACTTACAGGCTTGTTGCTGGTATTGCTCTCCAGTCAAGTGATGGCTTTAGACACAGACTCACAACAACCGATTTATATTGATTCCGATAATGCGGTTTATGATGAGAAGATGCAAATCAGTACCTATACCGGTCATGTCATTGCTACTCAAGGCACGATTAAAATAGACGGCGATAAATTGGTTGTGTATTTAAAAGACGGTGCCATCGATAAATTGATCGCCACTGGTCAGCCGTCAAAATTTAAGCAGCTACCGGCTGTAGGTAAAGATGAGATATTTGGCGAAGGTTTGACCAACGAATTTTATCCCGATAAAAATCTGCTGATTTTTATGAAAAATGCTTCGGTTTGGCAAGGCGATGCCAAACAGTCCAGTGATTATATTCAATACGACACCAAAAACTCGTTACTCAAAGCCGGTGAACCAAGTACCGATGGTAAGCGAGTACATTCGGTGATTAAGCCTAAAACCCAAACCCAGCCAGCACAGAAGGCGCAATGATATGACGCGACTAATTGCTGATGATCTTTATAAAAGCTATAACAAACGCAATGTGGTTGCAGGCGTTAGTTTGCAGGTTAATACTGGCGAGGTTGTGGGCTTATTAGGGCCTAATGGTGCCGGCAAAACCACCAGTTTTTATATGTTGGTCGGTTTGGTTCAAGCGGATAAAGGCGAGATTTTTCTGGATGAGTTACGGATTACCCATCATCCAATGCATAGACGAGCCAGATTAGGCATCGGTTATTTGGCGCAGGAAGCTTCGGTTTTTCGCAAATTGAGTGTCGCAGATAATTTGCGAGCTGTGCTGCAAATGCGTGACGATTTAAACAATTCGCAAATTGAACTAATGATTGACGAATTGTTGGCCGAATTTGGCATTGGTCATTTACGTAATCAATTGGCTTTAGGCTTGTCAGGTGGCGAACGACGTCGAGTCGAAATCGCTAGAGCTTTAGCTTCTGAGCCGCAATTTATCTTGTTGGATGAGCCTTTTGCTGGCGTCGATCCGATTTCAGTGTTGGATTTGCAGAAAATTATTGCCCATCTAAAGCATCGCGGGATTGGCATCTTAATTACCGAACATAAAGTCAGAGAAACTTTGGAAATTTGTGATCGAGCTTATATTCTTAATGAAGGCCAAGTGATTGCTGAAGGTCAGGCTGAACAGCTGGTTAATAATGAAGAAGTGCGCCGTGTTTATTTGGGTGAGAAATTCAGCTTGTAAGCTGGAGTGATTATGAAACAGTCCTTACAGCTCCGTATTGGTCAAAGTCTAACCATGACGCCTCAGTTGCAACAAGCGATTAAGCTGTTGCAAATGTCTACTTTGGATTTACAGCAAGAAATCCAGCAGGCGCTTGAGTCAAATATGATGCTGGAATTGGACGAGGATGATCTGCAAAACTCTGAGCCGCGCGAGAAAAAAATTGATAATAGTGATCAAGTAACCAGTGAAGGCTCACAAACTGATATTCCCGATGAATTACCTGTTGATGTTAGTTGGGATGATGTTTATGACACCAGCTCAACCCTTGGCGAAGATTTAGGTGAGCAATCAGAAGCCAGTGATTACCAATCAATTCGATCAAGTTCGGAAACTGTTCGTGATCATTTGCGTTGGCAGTTGGAGATGATTCCAATTTCTGATCGAGATTATGCGATTGCGGTTTCGATTATTGATGATGTCAATGTTGATGGCTATTTGGATTGTGAGCTAAACGAGATATTTCAAGGCTTGCAAGAGCAGTTACAAGATTTAGAGTTTGATGAAGTACAAGCTGTGCTTCATATGATCCAGAATTTCGATCCTGTTGGTGTTGCTGCACTGGATTTAGCTGATTGTCTTGGTTTGCAATTACAGCAGTTGCCCGACTTTACCCCGTACAAACAAGATGCAATTGATTTTGTTAAGCAACATTTAGAGCTATTAACCAGTTGCGATCAGGCCAAATTAATCAAACGGGTTGGATTCAGCGAAGAGCAAATGAAGGGTGTTTTGGCCTTGATTCGTACTTTAGATCCTAAGCCCGGTGCGAAATTACAACAAACCGATGTCGAATATGTGGTGCCTGATGTGTTCGTTGCTAAATACAAAGGCCAATGGATGGTTTCTTTAAACCCTGATATTTCACCAAAATTAAGGGTTAATTCGATTTATTCAGGCATGATTAAACGTGCCGATAATAGCCAAGATAACATCAGCATGAAAAACCATTTGCAAGAAGCACGATGGTTTATTAAAAGTTTGCATAGCCGTAACGACACTTTATTGCGCGTTGCCAAAAGTATTGTCGATAAACAAGGCGATTTCTTCGAACATGGCGCGATAGCTATGAAACCGATGGTGCTTAGAGATATTGCTGATGAGCTGGAGCTGCATGAGTCGACGATTTCTAGGGTCACAACCCAGAAATATATGCACACCCCGCGTGGCGTTATCGAGTTTAAATATTTTTTCTCCAGCCATGTCAGCACGGATGAAGGTGGAGAATGTTCAGCAACCGCGATTCGGGCGCTGATCAAAGAATTGGTCGGTAATGAAAATCCAGCCAAACCCTTAAGCGATAGTAAAATATCTGACTTATTGAATGAAAAAGGCATTAATGTTGCTCGTCGCACGATTGCAAAATATCGCGAGGCGATGTCAATTCCGTCCACTAGCCAGCGAAAACGGCTTATTTAATCCGTAGTTGGAAGCATATAAATAAAATTAGGAGTATTCCATGCAAGTGAGTATCACAGGCCATCACGTAGAAGTAACCGATTCATTAAAAGCCCATGTTGAGGAGAAAATCAGCAAATTGAAACGTCATTTTGACAACGTGGTTGATGTGCATGTCATTTTAACGGTTGAAAAATTAGAGCAAAAAGCGGAAGCCACTGTGCAAATCAGCGGTGCGAAATTGTTTGCTGAAGATGTGCAAGCAGATATGTATGTTGCTATTGATAATATGGTTGATAAATTGGACAGACAAATCGGTAAGCACAAAGAAAAAACTCAAGATCATAACCGCGGTTAAGCTTTTAAGCTGATTATGAAACTGGTTATCGTTAGCGGTTTGTCGGGGTCTGGAAAAAGTATTGCATTAGATACTTTGGAGGATTGTGGCTATTACTGCATCGATAACCTGCCGGTTTCTATGCTGGAGGATTTTATCGATAACGTGATGTTGGTCGATAAAGAAACCTACGATAAAACTGCGATTGGTATTGATGCGCGTAACCAGCGTCAAAAGCTCGCCGATTTTCCCAGTAGTCTTGCGGTGATTCGGAGTAAAGAGATTGATTGTGAAGTGGTTTATATGCAGGCCGATGAGAATATTATTCTCAAGCGCTATAGCGAAACCCGTCGTCGTCATCCATTAACCACTGAAAGTAGACCTTTAAGAGAAGCGCTTGATATTGAGCAACAAATGCTTCGCCCCGTTGCCACTTGTGCTGATATTTTGATAGATACTAGCTATACCCATTATCATCAATTGCGGGATTTGCTAAAAAATCGATTGGGGGAAAAAGGCAAAAGTTCTTTGTCGATTCTGTTTCAATCGTTTGGTTTTAAATATGGCATTCCTTTGGATGCTGATTTTGTCTTTGATGCCCGTAGTTTGCCCAACCCTTATTGGGCGCCAGAATTACGCGGACTAACTGGTAAAGACGTTGATGTTGCCAGTTTTTTACAGAATGAATCGTATGTAAAAGAATTTTTACACGATATTAGTGATTTTATCGAGCGCTGGGCGCCGCGCTTTGAATCGGATAACAGAAGTTATTTG
>CAIZCB010000018.1 GCA_903931355.1 uncultured Pseudomonadota bacterium | reverse complement strand
CTGACTGCCACCAACGCGCTAAAAACAGTCCGAATAACAATCCGTAAACTGATCCAGCAGCAATACCGCCTGTCATATAGTGAGCGAATAAGTCTGCTGATTGTTGAAGACTCTCAGCAGGGACATCAGGATTAGCCGCCAACATTGGTTGTATCATTACTTCCAATACTTGCCGCCAAAACTGCGCCACATCGGTTTGATATAGATAAAAGCCAATCACGGCTGCGATACCTAGCAAAACAGCAATTTCAATTGCTACTGCTAAATGCCGTCCTTCCCGCAATACTAGCGCTATCAACCAAACTGGCACCCAAAGTACCATTCCATACAACAAAGCAAATTGGTAGCCGCCTAGCAGCAAAGTGCTTAATAAGCCTGCCGCCAGACAAGCGCAAATCAGAACATAGAATCCTTCTTTGCCACCTTTCCTCAAGGTTACCAAGGCAACTGAGGCTGAACTTACAATACTAACTGGTGGAAAAGGCAATGATAGCAAGGCAAACGTCGATGCAATTATCATCGCTTGCAATCTGCCCTTCATGATATAGGCTGCTAAAAACTGCACGCCTGTTCCCCAACTATTAACTAATTATTTGTGTGCGTCGCAGAAAGGCATCAACGCGATAAAACGAGCTTGTTTAATCGCAGTTGTTAACTGTCTTTGATATTTCGCGCTAGTACCGGTAATACGGCTAGGAATGATTTTGCCGGTTTCGGTAATGTATTCGCCTAGCAAATCGATATCTTTATAATCGATGACGATTGCATCTTCACCGCTAAAGCGGCAGCCTTTTTTACGTCTTACGTTGTTACGTGCCATTACAATTCTCTCAGTTCAATGTTGATTATTCAGCTTCTGCTTCTGACTCAGCTTCTACTTCAGCTTCGACAGCAACTTCTTCTGCTTCTTCTTCAACTTCTTCTTTTACACGGCTAGAGGCTTTTTGGCCGTCGTTGCCACTGATAGCGATTGCAGAAGGCGTAGTAACCGCTTCTTTTTGTAACAAAGTTAAGCTGCGCAAGATAGCGTCATTGAAACGGAAGCCGCTTTCTAGCTCGTCCAAAGTTGCT
Organism: uncultured Pseudomonadota bacterium; assembly: GCA_903931355.1. GTDB lineage: Bacteria > Pseudomonadota > Gammaproteobacteria > Methylococcales > Methylomonadaceae > Methylomonas. Next base: position 848 of record CAIZCB010000018.1, on the reverse strand, counting down.
TGATCGCATTCGATGTTCATCAACACGTAATGTGCTTTGTGGATTTTTTTGATTGGGTAAGCCAAATGTCTACGGCCCCAATCTTCTAAACGGTGGATTTTACCAGCCGCTTCTTCAACGGTAGATTTGTAACGTTCAATCATGGCAGGAACCTGAGCGCTTTGATCAGGGTGTACCAAGAAGACGATTTCATAATGTCGCATGATTGCTCCTTTCGGTTAAAAAAGCTTCCCACCAATAACAGTGGTGAAGCAAGGGTTCGGGACATAGTGCCCCAAAAAGCCGTCCATTATAAAAACAGGCATTGTTTTTGCAAAGGATTATTTTTTTGATATTGCAGTAGCGCTAAAAACTTCAACGCTACTGCAATGAATTGAGCTTAAGCTTTTAAGCCTTGCAATAAGAAGGTATCCAAGTCCGCTCTATCATGTAAGCAGGTAACTTGTTGAAATCAAACTCTTCACCATCTTGAATCATCTGTTTAACATCAAACAAATGCGCCACTTCAGGAATGTCGTTAAAAAACATGGTGTAAAAAGGCTTAACTAAATATTTCGAGATTTTGATGCCAATTGAACCAATAAAATTACGTCTTTGGCCAACATGAGCAATTTCATCGATGGTAATTTCGTCTAATAACTCTTTTAATCTGTCACGAACCAAAGGCTCATCGGCAAATAATTCATCAAATAAACGATAAAGATGACAATAAAAAGTCACCCCCATTAATTCGGTCACAAATGCCGGGGTATCCATTAAAAAGCCTGGAAACTTTGGAAACTGCTCATACACTTTTTCTTTAAATGGGGTTAAAGGCACCCATTCCACTTGATCCAAACCACAGGTTT
>CAIZCB010000017.1 GCA_903931355.1 uncultured Pseudomonadota bacterium | reverse complement strand
TTAAAATTATCTTTTTCAGCCGGCGAAGCATCTTTCCATAACTTGCCCAAAACCAATTGAGAAATCACATCAAAATCAACATGTGGATAAATTACTTCATTAACAAATGCATTAATTTTGCGGAAATCTTGTGTAAAACCAGGCTCTTGCATCCGCACTTTTAACTTATTAGAAGCATCTTCAATAGCCGTTTGCGGCTCAGAAAAGTCTGCTGCAAACGCATTCATAGAAACCAATAATCCAGCAAATAAACTAAAAACAACAACTCGAATAAAAGACATATAGTGTTTACTTTTCATCAAAAAATTATCTAACCTGTATCGAACATTCTAAAAATTAGAGCGCCGATACACCAAAAATACAATCCTGCTTATCTTACTATCAAAACCACAACCCACAAAACTCAAGCGTTAGGACTTGCCGCAGATACTGACCATAATTTTTCCAGCTGATAAAACTCACGGGCTTGACCAGTCATAATGTGAACAATCACATCACCCAAATCCAACAACACCCAATCAGAAACTTGAGCACCTTCAACCCCAAGCGGCATTACGCCAGCTGCCTTGGCTTTTTCAGCAACATAATCTGATAGCGATTTAGCATGGCGAGAAGAAGTCGCGCTTGCAATCACCATATAATCAGTAATACTGCTTTTATCGCCAACATACAGCGTCACTAGGTTTTCACCTTTGCGAAAATCCAATTCGGTTTCTACTAATTTAACTAATTCGTCAGTTTGCATTCAATGTCCTGTCGTTTAAGGGTGCAGCTTGATAAAGTTGATGCTGCCTAATAAAAGCTAACACGGCATCGGGCAATAAAAATTGCGGATTACCGTTTGTGGCAATAATTTGCCTAATTTGGGTGGCAGAAATATCCAGCGGCGTAACCGCTTGAAAAAACAAATAACCAGCTGATTTAGTTACCAACATCTCGCGCTGAGTAACTAAGCGCTGGCGAAGAAACTCAGACTCGGGCTGTAAACCAAAATTAGGCCTAGTCATGACCACCAGATGCGCGTAATCAAATAATTGCTGCCAACGATGCCATTTTTCTAATCCCAAAAAAGCATCGGCACCAATAAATAAGATGATCGATTGCTCCGGCATTTCTTGGCGCAACGACCTCAAAGTATCGACCATATAAGACGGCCCTTCTCGGTCTAATTCTCGGCTATCAGCAATAAATCCCGCTACACCGTCAATCGCTAACTTCAACATTTCCATGCGCATTTGACCTGAAACCTCAGGTTGATCGCGATGCGGCGGTTGGCGACAAGGAATTAATCGCAATTGATCCAGATTAAATAAGGCCTGAACTTCTAATGCGGTTCGCAAATGTCCGTAATGAATCGGATTAAATGTGCCGCCGTAAACCCCAATCATTACTGCCGAATATGTCCATCGCCTAGCACAATAAATTTCAGCGAAGTTAGACCATGCAATCCAACCGGCCCTCGCGCGTGTAATTTGTCGGTACTAATGCCAATTTCAGCACCTAAGCCATATTCAAAACCATCAGCAAAACGGGTCGAAGCATTCACCATCACCGAACTGGAATCGACTTCACGCAAAAAGCGTCGAGCCAAAGTGTAATCTTCTGTGACAATCGACTCAGTATGCGCAGAGCTGTATTGATTAATATGCGTAATTGCTTCATCAATACCTGCCACTACTTTAATCGACAAAATCGGCGCTAAATATTCGGTTTGCCAATCTTCTTCCGTCGCTCGAACACAATCTGGAATCAACGAACAAGTTTTTAAGCAACCTCTTAATTCAACAGCCTTTTCACGGTATTTTTCAGCCAAAATCGGTAAAACTTGTCCTGCAATTGCTTCTGAAACCAATAAAGTTTCCATTGCGTTACAAACACCATAACGGTGGGTTTTAGCATTGACAGCAATGGCGACCGCTTTTTAATATCGGCTTTCGCATCGATATACACATGGCAAATACCATCTAAATGCTTAATCACCGGAATCGTTGCTTCTGCACTAATCCGTTCGATAAGACTTTTGCCACCGCGAGGCACGATGACATCAACAAATTCTTTTAAGGTAATCAATTCACCAACAGCGGCTCTATCAGTGGTTTCAACCACTTGCACGGCTTGCTGAGGCAAATCGGCCGCTGCCAAACCTTGAGCAATACACGCAGCAATCGCACGATTAGAATGAATCGACTCCGAACCACCGCGCAAAATACAGGCATTACCGGCTTTCAAACACAAAGCCGCCGCATCGATAGTCACATTAGGGCGCGACTCGTAAATAATCCCGATTACCCCTAAAGGCACACGCATTTGCCCTACTTGAATGCCGCTCGGACGATAACTTAATCCACTAATTTCACCGACCGGATCAGGCAAAGCCGCTACTTGCTTTAAGCCCTCAATCATCGCTTCAATACGAGCAGGGGTTAATTGCAATCTGTCCAATGATGCGGCATCCATACCGTTATCTTTTGCGGCTTGTAAATCTTTTTGGTTTTCAATCACCAAATCAGCACTGCCAGCGGCAATCACCTCAGCAATACTCAACAAAGCACGATTTTTTTGACTGGTTTCAGCTTTGCTAATAGCGCGTCCGGCTTGTCTAGCCTGCTGCCCCAATTGCTGCATGTATTGTTTAATATCCACAACCAACTACCCAATAGAGTGCAAAAAAGCCACATTATACCTGCAGAATCGGCTTTAAGCCCGTCACTTCAACTATCGTTGTTTAATTTGACCAGCATTACCCAACCAAGCGTTGGATTTATCAGCCAGCCAAAACCGCGCAAACTCGTCATTTTTAACAACCGCATCCAAAAATGCCGAACTAACACTCGCCACAGCCGCGACCTGCTTATAACTTTGCTCAATATTTCGTCGCCCACGATCGCCCATTAATCCAGCAATCAAGCCTTGATTGGCATTGGGATTTCGACGCACCAACTGCGAACCACCAAACTGTTCTTGATCAGACAAACCTCGCCGACCAGCCGCAAACCGCGAATTAACTTCTGAACCCGCCAACACTTGATGGCCAGCGCTTTGCAACATCAACAAATACTTACCACCCGCTGCCGCATGTTCCCACAACGAAGTCCTAACCGAAGCCGAGCTGATCGCATACGGATCGTTATCTTCAGTACCCGTCACCACCAATAACGGCAATTTAATCGCTTGAAACCGACTACGCACATTACCTTTGGCTAAATTAACCGATGGACTAATGGCGATTGCTGCTAACGGCTTAAACTCAGAGGATTCCGGCAAAGCGCTATCAAAGTTCTCACCAATCACGCCAGCAACGGTTTGTGCACCCAAGTCATAACCAGCAATAATCACTTTCGATAAATCAACGCTGGTAAATTGACCTAATGATTTACGCGCTTTCAATTGCTGATAAACCCAAAACACCTGTTGCATACGCTGTTTTAAGTTATCAACCGCAAAATATTCGTGTCCTAAATAACGTAACTCACTATTTTGAGCGCTACGTGAAGGCCGTTGCAACTTGCCGCCAAACCAGCCTTCGGTTAAGGATTGCGATGGCTCAACATCATCCTCGGCTTCCAATCCATCCTCTCTTTCAAGTTCTGGATTCAGTTTTTTCATTGCCTCAACTTCCTTCAAGGCTTGAGCAGTCAAAACGGGCTGCAAACTAAATACCGCATAACCGGCTTTTGCCCAAGTTTCCCGCCAAATTCGTCCGGCATTTGCGTCTTCGCCCAAACTCGGCAAATAGATAATCAAAGGATAATTGCCTACTGCGGTCGGCATAGTCATCATCGTATCTAACTGGGTACTATCATGAATCCAAACATCTCGCAGACTCTCAATTTCTATTTCTGCACCAGCAACATAGCCGCCCTTACTCAATGTTTCAGCCAATTTTTGAGTTTGAACTTCAACACTGGGTTGCGTCGAGCGCATAGAGCAACTCGCTAATAGGCAGCTAAAACTAGCAATCCACAAAACTTTGGTCAGCTTACGAGATTTAAAGTTCGACAACATGGCTTTGCAACTCCGGCAAAAACAGGCAAGGAAAAAAATGATTAGTCACTAAATCAACAAAACTATGCAAACGATTTAGCTGGAAACAAAAAGACATCGAGTCAGTTTAGCGAGTTTAGATCACCAAACAAAATCGAAACTATCGGGAGGATTTTGGTTTAAAACCGAATTGACTAAAGCTAGTCGAGTCTAAAATCAGACTCGACAGCCTTAAAAAGAAGTTATTTGATTTTAGCTTCTTTGTAGATCACATGTCTGCGAACAACAGGATCAAATTTTTTGATCTCCATTTTTTCAGGCATGGTTTTTTTGTTTTTTGTGGTTGTATAGAAATGGCCAGTGCCTTCTGTAGAAACCAATTTAATTTTGTCACGCATGTTCCAATCTCCTTAAACTTTTTGGCCGTTGCTACGCATATCCGCCAATACAGCATCAATGCCGTTTTTGTCGATAATACGCATACCTTTCGATGATACTCTCAAACGAACCCAACGGTTTTCGGTTTCAACCCAAAATCTGTGGTGGTGCAGATTGGGTGTAAAACGTCTTTTGGTTCTGTTCATTGCGTGTGAAACGTTGTTTCCTGTCACAGGACGTTTTCCTGTTACTTGGCATACTCTGGACATGACTACCTCAGTGCGAGCTTTATAATTCAAATTAGCCGCGCTTTATACCAAAAATTCTTTTTCCGGTAAATAACCAGCTTAAAAATAAATTTGATAGAATTTTATTATCTCATTCGTTTTCAAATTAAAAACAGGACTTTAATGACTATCAAGCTCGGTATGGTGATGGATCCCATCAGCCAAATCAACATCAAAAAAGACACCAGCTTTGCAATGCTTTTAGAAGCCCAAGCCCGTGGTTGGGAGCTGCATTACATCGAACTTGAAGATTTATTTTTGAGCAACGGTCAAGCCTACGCCCGCACCCGCAGCCTAGAAGTACAGCGCGATGCCAACCAATGGCACCGCTTTACCGGCGAACAACAAATCGCATTATCCGAGCTTGATACCATCATCATGCGTAAGGACCCGCCGTTTAACCAAGAATACATTTACGCCACCTACATTTTGGAACAAGCCGAACGCGAAGGTGTGTATGTGGTGAACAAACCGCAATCACTCCGTGACGCCAACGAAAAAATGTTCACTGCTTGGTTTCCACAATGCTGCACTGACACTTTAGTCGCTCGCAATCCACAAAAAATCCGTGACTTTCTTCAACAACATAAAGAAATCATCCTCAAACCGCTCGACGGCATGGGCGGCGCATCGATTTTTCTGGTTCGCGAAAACGACCCCAACCTCAGCGTCATTTTAGAAACCATGACCGAACACGGTCAACGCTTCATCATGGCGCAAAAATATCTACCGGCAATTAAAGACGGCGACAAACGCATCTTGATGGTCAACGGCGAACCAGTGCCTTACTGCTTGGCGCGAATTCCATCCAGCGGCGAAAGCCGTGGCAACTTAGCCGCAGGTGGCCGTGGCGAAGGTCGGCCATTAAGTGATCGTGACCGCTGGATTGCCGAACAAGTCGGCCCCACTTTAAAAGCCAAAGGCCTAGTGTTTGTCGGCATTGATGTCATCGGCGACTACCTCACCGAAGTCAACGTCACCAGCCCAACTTGCGTACAAGAACTGGATAAACAATTTGGCCTTAATATCAGCGCACAACTGATGGATCACATTGAAGCCCATTTACAAGCATGATGACGGCTTTAACACCCGAATTTAATTCAAGCACGGTTCAAAATAACCGCTTATTGGCGGCAATCTTAATTGCCGCCGCCGTGCATTGTTTATTGCTATTGATTCGATTTGCACCGCCCGAAGCCCCAAAAAGTAATCAATCGATAGACATTAGCTTGTCCTATACAGCAAGCAAACAAGCCCCCAAAGACGCGAAACTCCTCGGCTCAGAAAATCAACAAGCCAGCAACGATAACGCACAAAAACCCCAAGCGACCCCAAAACCAGAAAACTCAGGTTCGCCACAAAAACCATCAACCAGCAGCAAAAAAATCATCAGCCAACCCGAATCGGTTGCCAAAATTGCCAAATCAGCCGACAACAGCGCCAGCATCGAAAATCGCCCTCTACTTTCAGCCGATATATTGCAACAACAAATCAGCCAAATTGGCGAACGCTATCGTGTCAGCCAGCCTAGCGCCCAAGACAGCAAAATTAAATTTGCCAGCGCGGTCAGCACCCACAAATACCTTGCCGCCCAATATGTCAAAGACTGGGAAGACAAAGTCGAACGCACTGGCAACTTAAACTACCCCGAAGCCGCTCGCAAACGCGGTGAATCACAAACTTTAACCATGGATGTTGGCATCAATCCTGATGGCAGCATTTACAGTATGCGGATTGTAAAATCCTCAGGTAACCCCGATTTAGACGAAGCCGCCAAACGAATTGTTAAAATGAGTGCACCGTTTGCCGAATTACCCGCAGAACTCCTGCAAGAAGTGAATGTCTTGGTCATTACCCGCGTTTGGAAATTTTCCGACGAAACCGGCATGACCACCCGCTAGCCCTACTAGGTATAACCATGATCGAAGCCAGCTACCTTAATAACCAATTTTTAATTGCCATGCCCAGCATGGATGACCCGCATTTTTCACATACCGTGACCTATCTCTGTCAGCACACTGACGATGGCGCATTAGGGATTGTGATTAACCGCCCAACCGGTATGAAATTAGGCGAGATTTTTCAACAAATCGGCATCAAAACCGACCTTGAAGAAGTGTCAAACACCCCGGTGTTTGCTGGCGGCCCGGTGCAACAAGAACGCGGCTTCGTGATTCACAGCCCTTGCGAACAACATTGGGATTCCAGTATCACCACTGCCGATAACATCACCCTCACCAGCTCCAAAGATGTACTAGAAGCCATCGCCCAAGGCAAAGGCCCAAAAAACTATTTAATCGCTCTCGGTTACGCTGGCTGGAGCAAAGGCCAGTTAGAACAAGAAATGATCGAAAACACTTGGCTCAACACACCTTGCGGTGAATCGATTATTTACCACACACCGATCAAAGACCGCTGGAACGCCGCCGCTAAACAACTTGGCATCGATATTAACCGCCTAACCACCGGCGCTGGTCATGGTTAAACGCGATCCTTTGGCTGCCAAATTAAGCAGCGACACTTACCTTGGCTTTGACTTTGGCAATAAAAAAATCGGCATCGCCGTCGGCCACGCCACCACTGGCATCGCCAGCCCCTTGCAAACTTTACGCTCACCCAATCAAGTACCGGATTGGACTGCCATCGGCAAATTAATCGACGAATGGCAACCGCTCGGCTTAGTGGTTGGCCTGTCCAAACAGCAAGACGGCTCTGACAACATCGTCACCCCGCGAATGCAAAAATTCTGCCGCCAGCTAAATGGCCGTTTTAATCTACCCGTTCATCAAATCGACGAAACCCTCACCACCTTCGCCGCCAAACAATTGTTATTTGATGACCTAAAAGTCAGTGCTGGTAAACTATGGGCTGTTCAAGACCAATTAGCCGCGCAAATCATTTTGCAAAGCTGGTTTAATCAAAATACCTAATTATGCCAACCAACAATCTCAATATTGCCAAGCTGTTAGAACAACTAGAAACAGCGATACGTCAGCAAATCGAACATCGCCAACTACATAATCCGGTGCTGATTGGCATTCACAGCGGCGGCGCATGGATAGCCGAGCAAATTCATCAGCGACTTGGCATTCAAGAACCACTGGGTTTATTAGACATCACCTTTTACCGCGATGACTTCTCGCAAATTGGTATGCACCCCAAAGTGAAAACCAGCCAATTGCCGACTCACTTAGAAGGCCGCGACATTATTTTGATTGATGATGTGTTTTATACCGGCCGCACCATCCGTGCCGCCCTCAACGAAATTTTTGATTATGGTCGCCCAAACCAAGTGCTATTAGCGGTATTGATAGAGCGCAATGGTCGGCAAATCCCGCTGCAACCGGATTGCGTCGGCGGCCAAATCAACTTACCAGCTGGACAACGCATCAAACTCACCGGCCCAAAACCGTTGGCAATCCACATTCAAAACACTGCTTGCCCTGCTTAGACCATGACTCGACATTTACAACTCACCGAATCCGGCAAGCTCAAACACTTTCTGACTATCGAAGGCTTGAGCAAACAATTACTCACTGAAATTCTCGACACCGCAGAATCGTTTGTCGATATGTCAGAACATCAGGTTAAAAAAGTACCTTTGCTGCGTGGCAAAACCATTATCAATTTGTTCTTTGAAAACAGCACCCGCACCCGCACCACGTTTGAATTAGCGGCCACCCGTTTATCCGCCGATGTGCTGAACATGAATATCGCCACATCAGCGACATCCAAAGGTGAAAGCCTACTCGACACCATCCGCAATCTGGAAGCGATGCAGGTTGATATGTTTGTTGTACGCCATGCACTTAGCGGTGCGGCGCACTTTATCGCCCAACAAACCGCACCGCATATTAGCGTTATCAATGCAGGCGATGGTCAACACGCTCACCCAACCCAAGCCATGCTGGATATGTTCACCATTCGCCAACATAAAAAGCAGTTTGAAGGCTTAAAAGTCGCCATCGTCGGCGATATTCTGCATTCTCGGGTTGCTCGCTCTCAGATCTTGGCACTAAATACCTTAGGCGTTACCGATGTCCGCGTAATTGCCCCAAAAACCCTACTCCCAGCCGATGTCACCAGCATGGGCGTCACCGCTTTACACGATATGAACGAAGGCTTAAACGATGTCGATGTGGTTATCATGTTGCGCCTGCAAAAAGAACGTATGAACTCAGCATTTTTACCTAGCGAAAGCGAATATTTCCGCTGCTTTGGTCTAAGCGAAACCAAACTTAAACAGGCCAAAAGCGATGTGATTGTCATGCACCCCGGCCCGATCAATCGCGGGGTGGAAATTGCCTCCAGCGTTGCCGACGGTTCGCATTCGGTGATTTTGCAACAAGTCAGTAATGGCATCGCGGTACGCATGGCGGTGATGTCAATGGCAATGCAAAGCCAAGGCGGTGCAGCATGAGCAGTCTGTTAATTCGTAACGGTCGCATCATCGATCCGGCTAACAACATCGACCAAATCGGCTCATTAAGCATCAAAGACGGCAAAATTGCCGAGCTACTCAGCGCCGACAGCAATGCAACCGCTGACAGCATCATCGATGCCAGCGGCCAAATCATCTGCCCGGGCTTTATTGATTTAAGCGTGCGTTTACGCGAACCTGGCCATAGCCAAAAAGGCAGCATCGCCAGCGAAACTCGCGCCGCAGCCGCAGCCGGTGTCACTTCTTTATGCCTACCACCCGACACCAAACCGACTATCGACGCTCCTGCGGTGGTCGAGTTTATTAAAGACAAGGCCGAAAAAGCCGGCTACCCGCAAGTTTATATGCTGGGCGCACTCAGCCAAGGCTTAGCCGGTAACGACCTCAGCAATTTATTTGCCTTAAAACAAGCGGGCTGTATCGCGGTCAGCAATGCCGGTAATTCGTTAAACAACCTACTGATTTTGCGTCGGGCGATGGAATACGCCGCCACCCACGATTTATTAATTATTTACCGCGCCAACGAAACCTCGTTAAGCGGCAAAGGCTGCGCTCACGAAGGCGCAGTTGCCAGCCGTTACGGTTTACCTGGGATTCCGGCAGCTGCCGAATCAATTGCCTTGGCACAATGTTTAGAACTAGCTGAATTAACCGGCTGCCGCTTGCACATCAGCCAAATTAGCTGCAAACAATCGGTGATTAAACTGCAACAAGCGAAAAAATACGGCTTACAAGTCACCGCCGATGTTGCGATTCATCAACTGCACCTCACCGAAAACGATGTAATTCCATTTGATAGCAATTACCATGTAATTCCGCCGTTCCGCAGCCAAATCGACCGCCAATATCTGCGCGACGGCCTTGCTAATGGCACTATCGATGCGATTTGCTCTGACCATCAACCGCATGATTTAGACGCCAAACTCGGCGCATTTCCTGAAACCGAAGCGGGAGTTGCCTCATTGGAAACCTTGGTGCCTTTGATGCTTGAGTTAAGCCAACAACACGGCATCGCGTTAAACCACGCCATCGCCAAGCTTACTCAACAACCCGCCAATATTTTAGGCTTAGCTGCCGGTACATTAGGTATCGGTCAAGCGGCTGATGTTTGTGTGTTTGATCCCAACGCCAATTGGCAAGTCAATCGCCAAAACTGGCACAGCGCTGGCATCAACACCCCGTATTGGCAGCAAAATTTACGTGGTCGTGTCACTCAGACTATCCAAGCTGGGCAATTGATTTTCAAGCTTGAGAACCCGCAATGATCCAGCGTTTATTGTTGATGGCGGCATTGCTGACATTAGCCGCTTGCTCACGCGACTACAGCCCACAACCACAAGCGACTGGCGAACAAATCTTTCAAGCCACCTGCGCTGAATGCCATAAAGCCGCCAACAACGGCAGCCTATTCAGCTTAAGTGCCAAAAAAGACAATCTGGCCTACCTTAACCAGAAAATCAGCCACGGCTCTTGGCTAATGCCAGCGTTTAAACAATTCAGTAACGAAGATTTAACCAAAATCAGCACTTACGTCATGGAACACAGCGATATTGCTGAGCAATAAACATGACCACCAGTAATAACCATCAAAACCATAGCGCCTATGGCAGCATGATCGGCGATCTTAAAGCCGATCAATACTGGCGAATTTTTCGTATCTCTCACGAATTTACCGAAGGCTTTGAACAGTTAAGCAATTTGCCAGAAACCGTGTCGATTTTTGGCTCGGCTCGCTTGCCAGCAGATAGTTATTACTACCAACAAACCGTGGCATTGGCAGAACGCCTAAGCCAACAAGGTTTTGCGATTATGAGCGGCGGTGGGCCTGGGATTATGGAAGCCGCCAATAAAGGCGCCAACCAACAAAATCAAATCTCGATTGGCTTAAATATCGAACTACCAAAAGAACAACATCCCAATCCTTATCAAAATCTATCACTTAACTTTCGCTATTTTTTCGTCCGTAAAGTGATGTTTGTCCGTTATTCAATCGGCTATGTTTGTATGCCCGGCGGCTTTGGTACTTTGGATGAATTTTTTGAAGCCTTAACCTTAATGCAAACCCATAAAACCTGCCGCTTACCGTTAGTTTTATTTGGTAGCGACTTTTGGAATGGGCTAGTGGATTGGATTAAAACCCGAATGCTGGAATACAGCACCATTTCCCACGACGATTTGGATTTAATCACCGTCACCGACGACCTCGACGAAGTGGTGCGGATTATGATGCAGCAGCGAACTAATAACCCAAATCCTTGTCCCGTTCCCTGACAAAAACTTGTTTTAATCGAAAAGGAAAACACCATGACCGCAGCGCAAACCGCCTTACAAGCGCTTAAATCACAGATTAACACCCAGATTATTGGTCAAGACGTTCTGGTTGAACGGATGTTGATCGCTTTATTAGCCGATGGCCATTTATTAGTCGAAGGCGCACCGGGCTTGGCTAAAACCCGCGCTATCAACGTGCTAAGCCAAGGCATAGACGCCGATTTTCACCGCGTCCAATTTACGCCCGATTTACTCCCCGCTGACTTAACCGGCACCGATATTTACCGCCCACAGCAAGGCAGTTTTGAGTTTCAAAAAGGCCCGTTGTTTCACAATTTAATTTTGGCCGACGAAATCAACCGCGCCCCAGCCAAAGTACAAGCTGCCTTGTTGGAAGCAATGGCAGAACGGCAAATCACGGTTCGCAAAGCCAGCTATCCCCTGCCCGCCTTGTTTATGGTGATGGCAACCCAAAATCCGATTGAACAAGAAGGCACTTATCCCTTGCCAGAAGCGCAACTGGACCGGTTTTTACTGCACGTCAAAATCGACTACCCCAATGCCGCCCACGAACAAGCGATTCTGCATTTAGCCCGCGCCGAAGCCAAAGGCCAATTGCAAGCCAAGCCACAAACCATCAATAAAATCAGTAGCGAAACCATTTTTGCCGCGCGTCAACAAGTCTTAGATTTGTACATGGCCGAACCGCTAGAGCAATATTTATTACAAATCATCTTAGCGACCCGCAACCCAGCGGTTTATGGCGAAGATTTAGGCAAATGGATTCAATACGGCGCCAGCCCTCGCGCCAGCATCGCCCTTGATCGCTGCGCCCGAGCCAAAGCTTGGCTACAACAACGTGATTTTGTTGATCCGAGTGATATTCAAGATTTAGCTTACGATGTGCTGCGTCACAGATTAATTCTGTCTTACGAAGCCGAAGCGGAAGGCATCAGCAGCGATGACGTGAGTAAACAATTAATTGCCCGAATTGCGGTGCCTTAAACGCCATGACAGCCAAAGCCCATGCCGCCAATGACCGTTTGGCGATCAGCTTAACAACCTTGCTCGGCCTCGCTCAACCAGCCACCAGCTTGCAGCGCCAGCGTCGGCAAATTAACGCCCAGCAATCCGGTCAATATTTATCGCCGCAAAAAGGTCGCGGCATGACTTTTGACGAAACCCGTTTGTATCAAGCCGGCGACGATGTGCGCCGCATCGACTGGCGCGTCACCGCCCGCACCGACAAACCACACAGCAAAGTCTTTAAAGAAGAACGCGAAACGCCTTTATTTATCGCCGTCGATTACCGTGCCACCATGCAATTCGCCACCCGAGGCGTGTTTAAATCGGTTCAAGCGGCAAAATTAGCGGGGCTATTAGCTTGGTCAGCCTTACAACAAGGCGACCGCGTTGGTGGACAGATTTTTAGTGACGAAGGCTGTCAGGAACTGAAACCACAAACCGGCAAACCGGCTTTGTTGCGGTTTTTTAATGCTTTGGTCAATCCACAATTAATCGCCAGCACTAGCGGCTTGGAACACAGCCTAACCCGCTTAAGACACCACGCCCGCCCCGGCAGCCAAGTGTTTATTCTCAGTGATTTTCGCGGCCTAACTGCCAATGCCGAGCAACATCTAGCGCAATTGAGTCGGCATTGTGACGTGGTTTTGATTCAAATCTTCGACCCGCTGGAAGCGCAATTACCAAACAAAGGCCGCTACCGATTTACCGACAGTTTGCGGGATTTGCTGATCGATAGCGCGGATAAACAACGCTTGGCAGAATATCAACAACGCTTCCAACAACGGCAAGAACACCTAAAACAACTGTGTCGGAAACTGCGGATTAGCTGGTTAAGTTGTAGTACGGCGGAACAGGCTGAGCAGGTTTTAGGTGGCTTACGCTTACGTCAAATTTAATTTTCGACAATTTGCTGCTAAATCGTTTAAATCGGTGGTTGATTAATCAACCACCAAAACCTGCCAAAAGTGTTTTCAGACTAAATTACTAAGTCAAAACAATTACTTTCCTTACTTACTTACTTACTTACTTATCTTTCTCATGAGTTTTAGCGGTCGCTTCATGCTCTTTAGCAAGTGCATGATGATGTTTCGCTAAATTCTCATGATGTTTTGCCAAATTTTGATGTTTAGTTTGCTTATATTCCTTAGCAAGCGAATGGTGATGAGCCTCCATACCGGAATGATATTCCGCTTTTTTCTTATGATGCTCCGCTGCAGTAGCGTGTTCTTCGGGTGTTTTAGCGACAACATTGTGTTGTCCAGGATGTTCTGGAGCCGGAGTCATTCGGCATAGGCAACCGATGTAACCGAACCCAAGGCAAACAGTAATGGCAATATTTTTACTACGTGTTTATATGTAAAGTTCATTTTTTATACTCCTAAACAATAAGAGTTAAAAATATAACACTATAAAAAACTGCGATTATGAACCGTCT
>CAIZCB010000016.1 GCA_903931355.1 uncultured Pseudomonadota bacterium | reverse complement strand
ATCTTTTTTTCCAAATCGGCGACAAAGGCGGGGTCTTTGAATTTTTCCTCTGGTACTTTTTCTAAAAAAGGAACAATTTTAACTACAATCTCTTTTGAAATTTGCTCTGCTTTTTGTTGCTCAAGGAAATCCATGATGGCGTACATCAAAGCTTGAGTGCCTTGTCTTCTTAATGCCGAAATTTTGAATACTGGCCCAGTCCAATCCAAAGCATCAACAATCGCTTGGCAATGGGCGTCGACTTCATCCTCAGGTACGTTGTCGATTTTATTTAATACCAACCAACGTGGTTTTTCGGCCAGATCATCACTCCATTTTTCAACTTCATGAATGATTTTTTCTGCTGCCGTAACCGGTGTTTCGTCACTTTCATAAGGCGCAACATCGACCATATGTAACAACAATCCGGTTCTGGATAAATGTTTCAAGAATTGCAAACCTAATCCCGCGCCTTCTGCAGCACCTTCGATAACACCTGGAATATCGGCGATCACGAAACTGCGTAAGTCATCAACACTGACCACACCTAAATTCGGGTGTAAGGTGGTAAATGGATAATCGGCGATTTTAGGACGAGCGGAGGAAACCGCTGTAATCAAGCTGGATTTGCCGGCATTAGGCATCCCCAACAATCCGACATCGGCAATCACCATCAATTCCAATTGCAAAATTCGATGTTCGCCGGGTGAGCCTTTACTGGTTTGTTGCGGGGCGCGGTTAATACTGCTCTTGAAGCGAGTATTACCTAAACCGTGGAAGCCGCCTTTGGCCACCAATAGTTTTTCGCCTGGTGAGGTTAAATCGCCAATTTTCTCGCCGGTGGTTGCTTCATAAACAATGGTTCCTGGCGGTACCGGCACAAAGCAATCATCGCCTTTTTTGCCAGTACAGTTACGACTCATGCCGTTTTGTCCGCGCTGAGCACGAAAAACTGAGCTATAACGAAAATCCACCAAGGTGTTTACATTTTCGGTTGCAACTAGGTAAACGCTGCCGCCATCGCCTGCGTCACCACCGTCAGGACCACCTAAAGGAATATATTTTTCACGACGAAAAGAGGCAACACCGTTACCACCATCGCCCGCTTCTACGCGAATTTCCGCTTCGTCAACAAATCTCATAATTTACCGGTATAAACAAAAAAGCCCCGCTGAAGAACGAGGCTTTTTTTATCAGTTGTGCCAAGTAGCACACCCAAAATTTTTATGCTGCTGCAATGCTAACGTATTTACGGTTTTTAGGGCCTTTTTCTTCAAAAACCACTACGCCGTCAATTGTTGCAAATAATGTGTGGTCTTTGCCAATCCCTACGTTATCACCTGCATGAAAACGGGTGCCACGTTGACGAACTAAGATATTGCCAGCTCTGACGACTTGACCGCCAAAACGTTTAACACCTAGTCGCTGAGCATTAGAATCGCGACCGTTACGAGTACTACCGCCTGCCTTCTTGTGAGCCATTTCCCAACCTCGTTATGTTATGCAGAAATGCCAGTAATCTGGACTTCTGTGTAATATTGACGATGCCCCTGTTTTTTCATGTGGTGCTTACGTCTTCTAAATTTAATGATTCTGATTTTTGCATGACGACCTTGCGAAATCACTGTAGCAGTGACTTTGCTGCCGGCTACATAAGGCGTGCCAACTTTTGTGGAGTCTCCAGCCTGTACCATCAGTACTTTATCGAACTCTACGCTGTCGCCTGCGCCCAACTCAAGTTTTTCTATTTTTAAGGTAGTACCCTCTGCGACCCGATACTGTTTACCACCTGTTTGAATTACCGCATACATCAGCGTAAGCTCCATCAAGCATATTCTGTTAAAAGTGAACAAGGGATTATATTTTCAATACTTGGCGCAGTCAATCTTAAATTTACTTGACTTCATTTACCAATGCAAAAACTCGAAAATATCTCACCCAATAAATCGTCGGAACTGAACTCACCAGTTATCTCCGACAAACCGCTCTGCGCCTGCCTTAGCTCTTCTGCCACCAATTCTGGCGCATAAGCATTGAGCTGATCTGCGGCATTAATTAACGCTTGTTCAGCGATTTTTAATGCTTCGATATGCCGACGACGAGCAATGAAAACACCATCCGATGTTTCCGAAAAACCAACACTTTGCTTAAGATGTTGCTTAAGCAAATCCATACCTTCGCCGGTTTTTACCGACAAATAAATCTCAACACCGCTTTCAGTTTCCACTAATTTCGATGTCGCTTTTGACAAATCAATCTTATTAAAGACTTTAATAACATCAACACCAGACGGCAAATCGCCCAATCCAGCCATGTCGATTTCTGCACTATCTAGCAATAAAAGCACTTTGTCTGCTTTAGCAATCTCTTGATGCGCTCGGCGTATGCCTTCTTGTTCGACAAGATTATCGCTATCACGCAAACCAGCAGTATCAATAATATGCAACGGCATACCGTCTAATTGAATCCGCTCACGCAACACATCGCGAGTGGTGCCAGCAATATCAGTAACAATGGCCGCATCATAACCAGCTAAAGCATTGAGCAGGCTTGATTTACCGGCATTAGGCTTACCAGCCAACACCACGACCATACCATCACGCAATAATCGTCCTTGTTGCGCTGTTGCTTGAATTTGAGCAACCTTTTGATGCAATTGCTGAATTTTATTAGCAACAAGCCCATCACTTAAAAAATCAATCTCTTCATCGACAAAATCAATTGCCGCTTCGATATAAACCCGCAATTCGATTAACTGATCGATTAACTCATTAATCTGCTCAGAAAACACACCCTGCATTGATTGCTGGGCAGAACGAACCGCTTGTTCAGTACCGCAAGTAATTAAATCAGCAATCGCTTCCGCTTGCGCCAAGTCAATCTTGTTATTTAAAAATGCCCGCTGACTAAATTCACCAGGATTCGCTAATCGCGCACCCAAAGCCAAAACTCGACGCAACAACATATCCATCACTACCGAGCCGCCGTGGGCTTGTAGCTCTAAAACATCTTCACCGGTAAAAGAAGCCGGACCCGGAAAATAAATCACTAACCCCGAATCAATCACACCACCATCAGCATCCAAAAACTTGGAGAACATGGCATATCTAGGCTTGAGGACTTTAGAACTAAGCTGACCCGCTATCGCAACGACAGCCGGGCCAGAAATGCGGATAACACCGACACCGCCATTACCTGGCGGTGTCGCTATCGCGGCGATAGTGTCGCCGTTAACTATCATTTTTAATGCGCGTGTGAATCTTCTTGAAGAACATGCTTGGTGATATACCACTGCTGGATAATCGACAAGCTGTTATTGCAGATCCAGTACAACACCAATCCTGAAGGGAAGAACAGGAAGAACACGGTGAATACAATCGGGAACATTTTCATCACTTGCGCTTGCATAGGATCAATCGGCGCAGGATTCAAACTTTGCTGAATTTTCATCGTGATACCGTATAGAACAGGCAGCAAATAGAACGGATCTTGTGCTGACAAGTCTTGAATCCACAAAGCAAAATCAGCTTGGCGTAATTCCACAGTTTCAATCAATACCCAATACAGCGAGATAAATACCGGGATTTGCACCAACATCGGCAAGCAACCGCCTAAAGGATTAACCTTTTCGCGCTTGTACATCGCCATCATCTCGATGTTAAATTTTTGTCTATCATCAGCATAACGCTCTTGCAATTCTTTCAGACGCGGCTGAATTTTGCGCATTTTTGCCATTGATTGATAACTAGCTTTAGATAACTTAAAGAACAACAATTTGATGGTTAAAGTAACCCCCAAAATCGCTAAACCCCAGTTATTAATAAAGCCATTGTATTGATTTAATAACCAGTAAATACCTTTAGCAATCGGTGTTAACCAGCTGTAATCAACGGTTAATTCAAGACCCGGTGAAAGCGCTTCTAACACTGGTTGAATTTTAGGCCCGACATAAAGTTGAGCACTTAAAACTGCTTCACTATTAGCATCAACCGCTACATCTGCCGAGTAAGAACCGATTACATAACGACCATCATTCAAGGCTTTGGTGTAGTAATGGTTTTCTTGATCAGCTGGTGGAATCCAAGCAGCAGCAAAATAATGCTGAATAAAGGCACTCCAACCACCTTGTGATGAAACGTTTAGATTTTCCTCGGCGATGTCGTCAAATTTAATCTTTTTATACTTATCTTTTTCGGTGTAAACCACACCACCAGAGTAAGTTCTAATAAAACCTTTATTAGTATCGCTATGTTGAATGCGTAACAATTGGTCGTATTGTTTACCAGACCATGCAGACGCTGATTTGTTAATCACTTTTTGATCAACAGCAACCGCATAACTACCACGTTTAAAGGTGAAGGTTTTAGTAACCTGTAAACCCTGTCCATTAGTCCAAGTCAAAGGCACACTCAATTGATCTTGACCATCTTGCAAAACATAGTTGGTTTGTTGTGCAACAAACTCCGCATGATGATCAGGTGCCGCAGCGGAATTTCCGCTAGCACGCAAACCAGTCTGAGCTAAAAATAAACTTTCTGGGGCACTATCAAATAAACGAATCGGCGAAAGATCTTTTTCTGGTGCTTGCAAGCCAATTAACTCATAAGCCTTTTTAACCACAGTGTTTTCTTTTTCATGTGGATATTGCAATAAATCCAGATTACGCAACGAACCACCTTGGGTATCAATTTCCAAAGCAAAAACGTCGGTTTTAATGGTAATGATTTTATTGTTTACCTGAGCAACTGCAGCAGCAACTGCTTTTGTTTCTTGAGCTAAGCCAGCAGCACTAACAGGGCTATCGCCACCTGTAACACTAGGTTTATCTGAAATAATCACCTGTGGCTTAGGGCCATAATCAATCTGCCATGATTCCCAAAGCATATAGGAAATCATCAACATAGCCATGACTAGCAGAAATCTAATGTTATCCATTGTTATTTACTCAATTTTTCTGGAACAGGATCAATACCACCCTCATGGAAAGGATGGCATTTTAATAATCGTCGAAGGGTAAGGTAACTACCTTTGGCAGCACCATGCAATTGAATTGCCTCTAAGCCATAGCTAGAACAACTGGGATAAAAGTGACACCGAGGCCCCAGCAATGGACTTATGAAGTATTTGTAAGCCTTAATTAGGGCTATTAGCAAGACTCGCACGTTCCACCAATTTCAGCCAATGCCGTTCCAATGACTTCCTCAATATCAACGAGGGTGCGGTTAACGCTTCCCCTCGAGCCATGACAACAATATCGATATTGCTGATATGTTGCCGCTGCAGCCTAAAGCTTTCCCGAGCAGTTCTTTTAATGCGATTCCTTGCTACTGCTGTTTTTATAGATTTTTTCGCTATTGCCAAACCTAATCTTGGATGTGATAAATGATTAGCAGTTGCTAGAACTGTAAAGTATTTATCGCTAGATTTTTGCGGATTGGCAAAGACATTTTTGTATTCAGCTGGCGTCCGTAACCTAAGCTGAACAGGAAAGCAGAAATTTTCCGCAGACAATTAAACTGTCAGCGAAGCGCGACCTTTTGCTCTGCGAGCATTAATCACTCTACGACCGCCGACTGTTGCCATTCTTGCACGGAAACCGTGAGTTCTAGCACGTTTGATTTTGCTTGGTTGGTAAGTTCTTTTCATT
>CAIZCB010000015.1 GCA_903931355.1 uncultured Pseudomonadota bacterium | reverse complement strand
TTAACCGATCATAGTCTTTACCTCTACGGCTATTGCGCTAATTGCAATCGCCCATAATCTCTAAAATATGTTCAAACCACTGATTCTTTATATCGGCTTGCGCTATACGCGCGCCAAACGACGCACGCAGTTTATTTCCTTTATTACTTTGACCTCGGTGCTGGGGATTGCCTTAGGGGTTACCGCGCTGATTACCGTGTTATCGGTGATGAATGGCTTTGAAGCCGAATTGCGCGAACGTATCTTAGGCATGACCTCACACACCACCATCAGCGGCCCATACGGTCAGCTAGATGATTGGCAAACCTTGGCTGATCGCACCTCGAAACTACCGCATGTTGAAGGCTCTGCGCCTTATATTCACGGTCAAGTGATGATTAATGCTGATCGGCAGGTGAGTGGTACCGTGGTGCAAGGGATTTTGCCGGACTATGAACCGAAAGTGTCTGAAGTGGCCAACAAAATGGAGTTTGGCACTTTAGATAGTCTGGTATCTGGTGAATTTAATATCGTTTTAGGCCATGAATTAGCCAATTATTTAGGTGTGACCATTGGCGATAAAGTCACCATCATTACCCCACAAGTCAATTCCACGCCAGCCGGTATTTTGCCGCGTCTAAAGCGTTTTACCGTCAGCGGTATGTTTAGAGTCGGCATGTATGAATATGATCGCAATATGGCCTTGATTCATTTGGATGATGCCGGCAAATTGTTCCGTATTGAGCCTGCTGTGTCTGGTTTGCGTTTAAAACTAGATGATTTGTTTAATGCGCCACGGATTACCCAAAGTTTGGCCGATGGTTTGGGCGATGCTTATCGAGTTAGCGACTGGACTAAAGCCCACAGCAATTTCTTCCGCGCCGTGCAAACTGAAAAACGGGTGATGTTTATCATTTTAATGCTGATTGTCGCGGTTGCCGCATTTAACATCGTTTCTACCTTAGTGATGGTAGTGACTGATAAACGCGGTGATATTGCGATTTTGAAAACTCAGGGTTTATCGAATCAATCGGTGATGGGGATTTTCATTATTTTAGGTGGCATTATTGGCTTGGTCGGTACCGTGATTGGCACTATCGGCGGCATTGCCTTAGCCTTGAATGTCGAAACCATTGTGCCAGCGATTGAAAAAGCCTTTGGTACCCAATTTTTAGCCGCTGACGTTTATTACATCAGCGAAGTGCCATCGAAATTAATCTGGGGTGATGTGTTCTGGATTGCGGCGATGGCCTTGATTTTGTCTTTGTTGGCGACACTTTATCCTGCTTGGCAGGCGTCGCGGATTAATCCTGCCGAGGTGTTGCGTTATGAGTAATCGTGTCATTTTAGAATGCCGTCAGCTAACCAAGCGCTATGTGCAAGGCGAGCTGGACGTGGAAGTGTTAAAAGGCGTTGATTTAGCGATTAATGCCGGTGAGCGAGTCGCAATTATGGGCGCGTCTGGTTCGGGTAAAAGTACTTTGATGCACTTATTAGGCGGCTTGGAAAAACCAACTTCCGGTAGCGTGATTTTGGATGGCAATGATTTAAACAAAATCAGCGCCTCTAAATTGAGCCAAGTACGGAATTCATCATTAGGTTTTATTTACCAGTTCCATCATTTGTTGGGCGAATTTACCGTGTTGGAAAATGTCGCTATGCCATTGTTGATTGGCGGTCAAAGCATTAAACAGGCACAACAACGGGCGACTGAGTTATTGAAACGCGTCGGCTTAGGGCATCGGATTCTGCACAAGCCAGGTGAATTGTCAGGCGGTGAAAGGCAGCGTGCTGCTGTTGCTCGGGCTTTGATTAACCAGCCTAAATGCGTGTTAGCCGATGAGCCAACCGGAAATTTGGACAGTAAAACCGCTGAGCAGATTTATCAGTTGATGCTGGAGTTGAATCGAGAATTACAAGTTAGCTTTTTGGTGGTGACCCATGATCCTGATTTAGCAGGCAGAATGGATCATGTATTGCATATGGAAGACGGTTTGATTGTTAGTCGATAAATCTGATAACCGCAATCGCTGAGTTGATTGCGGTTTTTTAGTGATTAACTCGCGTCTTGAAACGGCTCAACAATCACAGTTTCACCTAACTCAATACCATCGCAATCCGCTGAAAGCACGATAAAACAGTTGGCCAAACTGGCAACACTCAGTTGATGAGAATCTTGTCCTCCAGCGGTTTGGACGACTAATTCACCTTGATCCGTTTGGCTTAAAATCCCGCGCTGATATTCTTGTCGTCCGGCTTGTTTGCGTAAACGGTTTTCGCAGCGAGCTGAAAGTTGTAAAGCTTGGCGAATCGCTGTGCCGGCCAATTTTTGCAAAGCCGGTTTGACGAATTTTTCAAAGGTCACCAAAACCGCCACCGGATTGCCCGGTAAACCAAAAAACCAACATTCACCAATCTTGCCAAAAGCCAAGGGTTTGCCAGGTTTAATCGCTATTTTCCAGAAATTAACCTCGCCACAGTTATCCAAGCTTTGTTTAACAAAATCAGCATCGCCAACCGAAGCGCCGCCGGTGGAAATTAATAAATCATACTGTTTAGCGGCGTTGATTAAGGTTTGTTCCAGTGCCGTTTGGTCGTCTTTGATAATGCCTAAATCGCTGACTAAATAATTAGGGTGGTTTAACAAGCCTGCCAATTGATAGCGATTGCTGTCGTAGATTTGTCCAAAACCTAAACTTTCGCCTAATGGGGTTAATTCATCGCCGGTTGAAAAAAAGGCGATTTTTAATTGGCGTTTGACGGCAATTTGGCTGAGGCCAACTGAGGCTAATAAGCCAAGATCAATCGCCGAAAGGCTTTTGCCTGCGTTGAGTAATAGTTGGTTTTGCTGTACGTCACTACCCGCAGGGCGGATGTTTTTATAGGCTTGAGTATTCGCGGGGAACAGTACTTGATCGTTATCGATGCTGACTTGTTCTTGAGCAATCACGCTATCAACGCCATCGGGAACCGTTGCGCCAGTTAGGATGCGAATACATTGACCTTTAGCCAGTTTGCCGACAAACGGTTTGCCGGCCCATGAGGTGCCAATAACTGACAGGGCAAAGGTTTGGTTTTCGATGATTTCCGATGAATCAAAGCCATAACCGTCCATTGCTGAATTGTTTTGTGGCGGAACGGCGATGGGTGAATAGAGGGTTTCGGCTAAAACCCGTCCTAAAGCCTGTGGCAGAGCAATTAGTTCTTGCTGATTGATGCTTTCAATGGCATCGAGAATCGCGGCTTGCGCTTGTGTAACCGAAAGCATTTGATGATTTTTAGGGTAGCAAATTTCGCTCATGCTGGGTGTCCATCAAGGTAATCGAGAATAAAGTCGGCAATCGCTTGTGGCTGGTTTAAGTCTAAACAAGGCAAGTTTGCTGGGGTGTTGATCAGTTGATCGCTGGCGACAGCGATGATGTGTGGATCATTAGGGTATAACAACGGTTTGCCGAGGCTAGGCCGGTGTAATTCAATTTTGGCAATGGCTTCATCTCTAAAACCTTCTACCAAGATCAGGTCTAAATTGTCACTTGGGAAAGCCGCGAGTTGATCGCTCAGTCGATTGGCTTGTGGCGGATTAAATTCAGTAATAATCGCGCGACGGTGGGGTGATACCAACATCACCGATGTTGCTCCCGCTACTCGCAGTTTAAAACTGTCTTTGCCCGGTTGATCGATTTCAAAATCATGATGGCTATGTTTAATCACGCCTAGACGAATGCCGTGTTGTTTTAGTATCGGAATCAGCTGAGTGAGTAGACTGGTTTTGCCGGTTCCGCTAAACGCAGCAAAACCTAAAATAGGCGGTGAGTTGGTGATCATTAATCGCAGTGCTGTGGGGATGAGGCTTAATTTTAAGATATTATTGCCTGCAATGGTTAGGGATGCTTGTCTGGAGAAAAAGTGGTACGCATATACGTTTTAGTCGCGCTGGTGTTTGGGGCTTGGTTTTATTGGTTTGGGCCGCGTTTACAGCCGGCGCTTGTCGATTGGCTAAAAAAGAAAATGCTATGGGTCGTGCTGATATTGGCATTATTCGCTTTGGCGATTACCGGTAAATTAAACGGCGTGTTTGCCTTATTAGGCGTGGCCTTGGCTTTTGTTTGGCGGCTAGTACCTTTGACGTTGAAATACGCGCCGTATTTGCAAAAAATCTTCGGTGTTTTCAAGCAAAATCAATCCCAAGCATCAGCTCATAAAGCCTCTGGAAACATGACTCGCGAACAGGCTTTTCAAATTCTAGGTCTAAAACCCAGCGCAACTGAAGAGGAAATACGTCTAGCCCATAAAAAACTGATGCTAAAAATGCACCCAGATCGCGGTGGTTCTGATTATTTAGCCGCACAAATTAATTTAGCTAAAACCGTTTTATTATCTGATTAGATTATGTCTTTTTTACAATTAATTGCTGTTATTTTTCTATTATCGATAGCGGCTATGTGCGCTAGAGAGCCAATAAAATCAACTGATAAGTATGCGGTTAAATCTATCTACCCCAAAAATAGTGATAACTATATCGTGCAAAAAGGCGATAGTTTGTATGCGATTGGTTTTCGGTTTGGAATTGATTACCAACAATTGGCAATCTGGAATCAAATCGAAGCACCGTATTGGTTAGAAGAAGGACAATCCTTACAATTGTCGCCACCGAGTAATTATGTTAGATTGCCGTCCGCTGGCGATACAGCAATCACTGATAATCAAATAAATAAAAGCAATGAAAAGTCAGGTATTGATTGGCAATGGCCTATTCAAGGCAAGCTA
>CAIZCB010000014.1 GCA_903931355.1 uncultured Pseudomonadota bacterium | reverse complement strand
GTTTCTCTGGCCACAAGTTCCATCCAAAATTCAACTTACTCAAAAAACCAATCTTTAGCCTCGAGTTATGCACAAGAAGCTACCGAATGGTTGAGAGGACAAAGGGATGCAAGTATCACTACCTTTTTGTTGGAATTTTCTAATTATGTTATTACAAAAGGCGACATCATAATTGGAATGTCGGGATCAATAGGTAAAGTTTGTGAATACCTTAATGATGCCCCAGCTTTGCAAAATCAACGTACAGGTAAGCTAAAGCCTCTATTATCTGGTGACTTGGATCCAAAATTTTTTGGTCTTTTTTTATCCAATGTCGAACGAATGTTGTCTGAGTACGCAAAAGGCATGGGGGTTCAAAATATCAGTGCTAAAGATATTGAAAACCTTGGGTTTAATCTCCCGCCATTTCAAGAACAACACCGCATCGTTGCCAAAATCGAAACGCTATTTTCCGAGTTAGATAAAGGCATCGAAAGCTTTAAAACCGCCCGCGAGCAATTAAAAATCTATCGGCAATCGCTATTAAAACACGCCTTTTCCGGCAAGCTCACCGAGCAATGGCGAGCAGAAAATCCCGATAAATTGGAAAACGCCCAAGCCTTGCTACAGCGGATTGAGACTGAACGCCAGCAACGCTATCAGCAGCAACTCAAAGATTGGAAGCAATCTAAATCCCCCCCAGCCCCCCTTTTTCAAAGGGGGGGGCAGGCAACCAAGCTGCAACAAACTGGCGTTGTCGCCCACAACACTATCCCCCCCTTTGAAAAAGGGGGGTTAGGGGGGATTTCCAAGCCCAAACTACCAAAAGCCTTGCCGCCGTTGACTGCCGAGGAATTGGCAGCGTTGCCGGAATTGCCGGAGGGTTGGGCGTATTTAAGACTCGGTACCTTAATAGACGAACCAACTTATGGAACCTCCAAAAAGTGTGACTATGAAACTGATGGAATTGGTGTTCTTAGAATTCCCAATGTAGTTTCAGGGAGAATTGATGTTTCTGATTTGAAGTATGCACAATTTAAAGGAGATGAAATAGCTTCATATAAGCTTGATGCTGGTGATATTTTGATAATCCGATCAAATGGTAGTATTTCGATTGTAGGTAAATGCGCGTTAGTTTTTGAGCAAGATATTGACTATTTGTACGCAGGATATTTAATTAAATTGCGACCTAATCAAGAATTAATTTCTCCTATGTATTTGATTAATCAGCTTTCAGGACATGCTTTAAGAAAGCAAATTGAAGCAAAAGCCAAATCAACGAGTGGTGTAAATAATATAAACTCTGGAGAGCTTCAATCGTTGATTGTTGCTATTTGTAGTATCGGTGAGCAAAAAGAGATGCTTACAAAAATTGAATCAAATTTATCAATTCTTGACCAACTCGACCAAACCATCACCACCGCCCTGCAACAAGCCGAAGCCCTACGGCAATCGATTTTAAAAAAAGCCTTCTCCGGTCAATTAGTACCTCAAGACCCCAGCGACGAACCGGCCAGCGTTTTGTTGGAGCGGATTAGGGTTGAAAAAGCCCAAGCCGATATTCAACCGGTTCGCCGTCGTGGTAAAACAAGCTGAAACTTTTACCGGAGCCGCCCTATCCAAAGGCAGATCTGTTAACAAAACAAAATACTTTTAGACGAGGTTTAACACATGAAAACCATAGAATTGGATGATGAAACCGTGGCGGCTTTGGATGAATTGGCCGGGCATGAGCATTTGAGTTTGGCGCAGTTATTAAAAAAACTGGCGCAAAACTATCGACAGCAGCAGTTATCCAATCAACAACCGCGTTTGATAACCGATTTTGCCGGTGCATTAGCTGATTCCCCTTCATTTCAAGGCGACCCTCTGGCGGTGCAACAGGCGATGCGTGATGAATGGGCTTAGCTATTTATTGGATACCAATACCATTATTGGTTTACTCAAAGGCAATCAGGAGTCGATTGCTCAATTAGTCGGTGTTGCTTTGCCGAGTTGCGCTTACAGTGCTGTCACTCGTATGGAGTTGCTCAGCTTTCCGCATTTGACTGAATCGGAATCGACTTTGATTGGTCAGTTGTTAATGCCTATGACTTATCTCGCGATTAGTCCGGTGGTTGAAGATGTGACCATCGAATTTAGGCAACGACATCAGGTTAAATTGCCTGATGCCATCATTGCCGCCACGGCCAAAGTGCATGGACTCCAGTTGGTTACGCTGGATAAACGCCAAACTTTAACTGATTAATAAATCTATGAACGCCGAATCTATTGTTTCCAAAGTCTGGAGTTTTTGTACCACCCTGCGCGATGACGGCGTGGGTTATGGTGATTATCTCGAGCAACTAACCTATTTGATTTTTCTGAAAATGGCTGATGAATACAGTCGGCCACCGCATAACCGTGATGTGGGGATTCCCACCGAATACAATTGGCCAAGCTTAAAAGCCAAAAAAGGTGCGGCATTGGAAAGTCATTATGTGATGCTGTTGCGCGAGTTGGGCAATAAATCTGGCATGTTGGGGCAGATTTTTACCAAGGCGCAAAATAAGATTCAAGACCCAGCCAAGTTGTCGCGCTTGATTGAGATGGTGGATGATACCGATTGGGTGGTGATGGGGGCTGATACTAAAGGCACGATTTATGAAGGTTTGCTGGAAAAGAATGCCGAAGATACTAAATCGGGCGCTGGCCAATACTTTACGCCGAGACCGTTAATTAAGGCGATGGTCGAGTGTGTTCGCCCTGAACCGAGTAAAACCATTGCTGATCCTGCTTGTGGTACCGGTGGTTTCTTTTTGGCGGCCTATGATTTTTTGAAAGCGAATTATCCGTTGGATAAAAAGCAGTTGGCGTTTTTGAAACATGAAACCTTTCACGGTAATGAGATTGTCGCCAATACTCGCCGCTTGTGTTTGATGAATATGTTTTTGCATAACATTGGTGAGATTGATGGCCATAGCGCGATTTCATCGAATGATGCATTGGTGTCGCCGCCAGCTGAAACCGTGGATTATGTTTTAGCTAATCCGCCGTTTGGTAAAAAAAGCAGCATGACGTTTACTAATGAAGAGGGTGAGCAGGAAAGAGATGATTTGACCTATAACCGTCAGGATTTTTGGGCGACCACTTCAAACAAGCAGCTTAATTTTATCCAGCATATTCGCAGCCAGCTAAAAACGACTGGCCGCGCTGCTGTGGTAGTGCCTGATAACGTCTTGTTTGAAGGGGGTGCCGGTGAAATGGTGCGTAAAAAATTGATGCAAAATACCGATTTGCACACCATTTTGCGAT
>CAIZCB010000013.1 GCA_903931355.1 uncultured Pseudomonadota bacterium | reverse complement strand
GAATAACCGCAATTTGCTGTTATCCAGCGATGCCGAAATTGACACCAAGCCGCAGTTGGAAATTTATGCTGATTACGTCAAATGTTCGCACGGTGTCACGGTAGGGCAGTTGGAAGAAAAATCACTGTTTTATCTGCAATCGCGCGGGATTGATGAAGAAGCGGCAAGGCATGTGCTGACCTTTGCTTTTGCTAATGAGATGGTCGATAAAGTCGAAAATTCGTTTTTAAAGGCCTTGTTGTTAAAGCAGTTGTTGGTGCGGTTTCCGGGGATAGAGTTTTAGGCTTTGGGCTTGAGGATTTTGCCGTTCGTCCTGAGCTTGTCGAAGGATGAATGGCAAAATCCGGTTTGATTCAACGACCTAAAATCGATTCAACCGCCACCTCAATCTCCGGCAAAGCCAGTAAATTAAGTTTATCGGTTTTGCCGAGTAGGGTTTTATCCTGATAATCACCATTGTCTGGTTGACGGTAAACCTCAAGGCAATGGTCGATGAGGTTAACAATCCAGTATTCGGGGATTTGGTGATTGGCGTACAGTCTGAGTTTTTGGCCGCGGTCAAAGCGTAAGGTGCTGTCGGATACTTCGATTAATAAAAACACATCAGCAGCTTTAGGATGATGAGTGGTGTAAAAATCAGGGTCAGGGCGTAGCACCATCAAATCCGGTTCTGGTTCGGATAAATCGCCGAGTTGTACTGGATTTTGAGCGTTAATCACCGCTTGGTTTGCCAATAATGGCATGAGCGCATGGATGAGGCGAGCAATATGCCCAGAATGATTAAATCCAATCGGTGCCATAGTGAGAATTTCTCCTTCGATCAGTTCCAGATGGCTTTCAGGTGGAAAAATGCCCGCTTCGCCCATGCGATGCCATTCCGCCAGATCGGTCAGGTGTTTTTGAGGAAAGACAGCAACCATTTTTTTAGTCCCAACAAGTATTGATAAACAGATTCTAATTGCCAGCCTTTATAAAGGCAACGAACATAACCTTAGTACATTATGACTACATTTCCAGTTGAACAAATTCGCGCTGATTTTCCGATATTGCAAGAAAAAATCCGCAATAAGCCTTTGGTTTATTTAGACAATGCCGCCAGTTGCCAAAAGCCGCAAGCGGTGATTGATAGCATAGTCCACACCTACAGCCATGAATACGCCAATATCCATCGTGGTGTGCATACCCTTAGCGTCAAAGCCACCGACCGTTTTGAAGGGGCGCGGGAAAAGGTAAGAGCGTTTATCAATGCTGCCAGCAGTAAAGAAATTATTTTTGTGCGTGGTGCCACGGAAGCCATTAATTTAGTCGCGCAAAGTTTTGGCAAATCGCAATTACAAGCCGGTGATGAAATCGTGATTAGCGCGATGGAGCATCACGCCAACATCGTGCCTTGGCAAATGCTGTGTCAGCAAATCGGTACGGTGCTGAAAGTAGTACCAATCAATCAGCAAGGCGAGTTGTTGTTTGATGAATATCTCAACTTATTGACCGACAAAACCAAGCTGGTGGCGATTACGCATATGTCCAACG
>CAIZCB010000012.1 GCA_903931355.1 uncultured Pseudomonadota bacterium | reverse complement strand
CAATCTGGCATTTGTCACTGGTGGCTTCCAGCGCGTTTTTAATTAAATTATGCAGCACTTGGCGAATGCGGACCGGATCAACCTCGACAATCGCTCGATGGCTACTAAACGCAGTTTTAAACACCACCCCCGATTGCATATACAGCGCTAAAACTTCTTGAATCAAATCCAATAAATTGATGCGCTCCACCTGTTTTTTCGATGGTTTAGCATATTCAGCAAAATCATCGACCATCCGCTTCATTGCTTCTACCTGTTGCACGATGGTCCGAGTACCGCGCTGTAAAAATTCAGCGGAAGTATCGGGAAGCTCTTTAGCTAGTTTATGTTGCAAGCGTTCGGCGGATAATTGAATCGGCGTGAGTGGGTTTTTAATTTCATGCGCCAAACGTCGCGCTACTTCGCCCCAGGCCGCATTTTTCTGTGCCTGAATCAAATCGGTAACATCATCAAAAACCACTACCGCACCGACCCGTTTGCCATCTTGCGAAAACAAAGGTGTGCCGCGGCATAACAACTCTTGGCGACCATTCGGGCCTAGAAATACAATCCGTTGCTCCCAAATATCATCGGCCTGTTCAAGTAAGCCTTGGATCACAATCAAAATGTCAGCTAATTCTGCATGTTTGATTGATAAGGTCAGCAAGGTTTGGCCGACAAAGTGGCTGACTGGAATATGCAAAATGCGATAAGCCGCTTGATTGGCGGTACGAATATAAAAATTGCCATCAAAACTGATCACACCAGCGGTTAAATTGGCGAGAATGGTTTCCAGATAAGCCCTTTGATTTTCCACCTCAAGCCCCGCAATTCGAGTTTCATCACGGGAACGGGCAATGCGCTTGGTCATTTGGTTAAACGATTCCACCAAAAAACCTAAATCGTCTTGATTAGTAATCGGCAATTGTTGTTGATAATCACCGCTGGCAACCGCTTGGGTACCTTTCACCAAATCTTTAACCGGTGCGACGATATTACGAATGCTAATAAACGCCACCCAAATCGCCGCTAATAAACTCAATAACAGTACCAACAGCAAGATCAACGAAAAACTGGTCTTCAATGAATCCCGCAAATAAGTCATTTCCTGATAACGGATAAAGGCAAACTCAATCGAATCAGCTAAATCAGTTACCCGCACCGGCACCGGATATAACACTTGCACAAATCGCGATTGATCGCCGGCGATAGGTTCAATGATACGCGCCACCATTTGGTCGGTATCACTGGCGTCGTAAGCGTAATATTCTTTGTTTTGGCGCAATTGCAGCCAAACTAGTTCGTCCGGTAAATGCGGCAAAATATCGCTAGGGTTGGTGCTGCTTGAAGCGACGATATGGCCTTGGCTTGAAAATACCGCGATTTCCATCGCTTCCGAGTCACGCCATAAATTGCCAATTTCCAAGGCAATAGAGGTTTCCGATTGGTTGTTGAGCTTAGAGGCAATTTGGCGGGTTTGTTTGATATGCCAATTCATCCGTTGCGCCAATGACGACTGGCTTAGCTCCAAAGCATCATCCATTGCGCGGTCAACTTCGACGTTAAACCAACTATCAATGCCTTGATGTAAAAACTGTACCGAAAAATAAAACACAATCGCCGCTGGCGCTAAAGCCAGCAACACAAACAGCGAGATCATTCGCGTGGTTAACTTGGAACCAGCTTCCTTCTTTTTTAGCTCGCGAACTAATGAATAGGCATTAACCGCCACCAAACCCAGCAGAATAATCGAGCCCAATGTGTTGATGACCAGCAGCCAAGAATACAGTTCGCCTAATTCCGATGACTCTTGAGTTGCGCTACTCATCAACTGTAGCGATAACAACACAAAGCCAAATAGCAACAGAATCGAAGCGCTGGCGGGGAGTTTTATTTTTGAATAGGCCATAAAAACCAAGAGCTAGACAGAAACCATTGTGAATCCAGATAAGCAAACGGACGCAAAGGGACGGGGAGTTGTTCGCGGTTAAATTTGCTGCGTACTGCCAATTGATAGCGTTTTCCTGATTCGAGCAATTGGTAATCAATCACTCGAACCGGACGCGGTATCGACATGAAATTAAGCGCTGCAGTTAAGGTTAAAAACATTTCCGAATTACCGCGCGGGTCTTTGACGGCATATTGTTTTAATAAAGCGTGATATTGCAGGGTGTAGCGTAGTTTATCTTTATAAAGGGTCGGCCCCCACAAAAAACCAGGGCGGCGAATCTCCAAATAAACATCCCAAGCCAGTGGAATGCCTTTATCTAAGGCTTCTTTGGCGGTTGCGCTGAGTTGATAATCAATTTCGGTTTCGATTTGATAACCATCGTGATGGTCAATCAACTCAGCATGGCGAATTTCTGTGGTCGATGGATCGGCATAACTCATAGCCGGTAATAAAACCAGCCACAATAGCAAGCCCAGCCTAAGCGGTTTTGCGAAGCTTGGCATAATAAAAGCCATCCATTTGCTGTTGGCCAGTGATAATTTGGCGGCCATACGGTCTAGCGATACCCCAATCCGCCTCGATTTTGATTTCAACCGCATCGGTATGACGAGCTAAAAACGCCTCAAGTTGCTGTTCGTTTTCTTGTTTCAAGATTGAACAAGTGGCGTACAGCAAAATCCCATCAACAGTTAGCAATGACCAAGCCGCCTCTAAAATCTGTGCTTGCAAGCTTTGCAAGGCGGCAATGTCGCTTTCGCGGCGCAGTAATTTGATGTCAGGATGACGACGAATTACCCCCAAGCCAGAGCAGGGCGCATCCAGCAAAATCCGTTCAAATTGCCGACCTTTAGCCCAGTTTTGTGGCTGAGAGGCATCGGCAGCCAAAGTTTCTGCGGACAACTGTAGCCGCTGTAGATTTTGGGTGACCCGTTCCAAACGCTGGCTATCGACATCAATCGCCAACAAGCTTTTTAAATCAGGCTGGCGCTCTAAAATCGCTGCGGTTTTGCCTCCTGGTGCCGCGCACATATCCAATACTGATTGATTGGCTTGAGCATCCAACAATTGCGCGGCCAGTTGAGCGGCTAAATCTTGCACCGACACTAAACCATCATGAAAATCCGGCAAACTTTCCACGCTGACCGCTTGCGGCAAAGTGATCGCGCTATCGCAAGCGTCAAAACGCTCAGCATCAATGCCTTCGGCTTTTAAAGACGCCATATAATCTGAGCGGCTGGTTCTATGCAGATTAACCCGCAAGCTCATTGGCGACGCTTGGTCATTAGCGCTAAAAATCGCTTCAGCCTGTTCCGGCCAAGCTTGTTGAATCAGCTTCATCATCCATTCAGGATGGTTGTGATGCGTTTGATGATGGGCGGCGCAAGTGGCTTCTAAAGTTTCGGCATCACGCAAATATTGTCTAAGAATGCCATTCACTAGAGATTTTGCCCAAACTTTATGTTTAGCAGCAGCCACCGTTTCCGAAACGGCGGCATGGGATTTCACCCGCATTTGTTGTAGCTGATACAAACCGACTAATAACAAAGCTTTGATGTCGTTGTCTTTTTGTTTGAGCGGTTTAGTCAGCAACTGACTTAACAAAAACTCCAAATCAAAATAATGACGAATCACTCCGTAGCATAAAGCTTGAACAAAAGCGCGGTCTTTAGGATCGGGGATTTTTGGCAGAGCCGAATCCAAAGCGGCGGTTAATGATTGGCCATCGCTCAACACTCGCGACAAAACCTGTGCCGCGCAGCGACGTAAATTCATAGACCTAACCTTAGATTGTCGGCTTGATGCGCATTGAGAAAATCTTTACCAGCAATCCGTTTGCCACCGGGTAATTGCACTTCCAGTAACCGCAAAATGCCATTACCGGTTGCGACATCCAGCGCATGTTGTTGGCAACTAATCGTGCCAGCTGGCAAATCGCTTTCGCCGTCAATCACTTCACTGTGCCAAACTCGTAACACTTCACCTTTATATAAAGTTTGCGCCACCGGCCAAGCATTTAAACCGCGAACTTGACGATCTAATTCCTGCGCCGATTTTTGCCAATCCAGCATGGCTTCGTTTTTTTCTAATTTGTGAGCGTAAGTGACTAAAGCTTCGTCTTGCGGCTCGGTAATTAGCGTGCCTTGTTCGATTTGATTAACGACTTGGATTAAACCTTGTGCGCCGATCTCGGCTAATTGGTCGTGGAGTTCGCTAGAAGTGGAATCTGCGTTAATCGGGCATTCGATTTTATACAGCATGTCGCCCGCATCGAGTTTTTTCACCACCTTCATAATGGTAATGCCGGTTTTCTCATCACCGGCCATCACCGCCCGATGAATCGGTGCTGCACCGCGCCAACGCGGTAGTAAAGAGCCATGAACATTAATACTGCCAAATTTGGGAATATCCAAAACCGCTTGCGGCAAAATCAAGCCATAAGCAATCACCACAATCAAATCCGGCTCCAGCGCAGCTAATTGTTCTAAAGCATCGGCTTGTTTAAAGTTTTCCGGCTGAAAAACTGGCAGATTCGCGGAGACCGCCAAAGCCTTAACCGGACTAGCCGTTAGCTTGCGACCTCGGCCAGCAGGGCGGTCGGGTTGGGTGTAAACACCGCAGATTTGATGTTCTGAATCTAGCAAAGCCTGTAAGGTCGGCACCGCAAAATCAGGTGTGCCGGCAAAAACGATTTTCATGATATGTCCTTAGCGGCCTTGTGATTTATGGATTTTTTCCAGCTTGGATTTAATCCGATTGCGTTTAAAAGCTGATAAGTAATCGACAAACAAATGGCCTTGTAAATGGTCCATTTCATGTTGAATACACACCGCTAACAAATCACTGGCTTCCAATTGAAAATGGTGGCCGTCACGATTCAAAGCACTGACTTTAATATTAGCCGCACGCGTCACCGGCTCAAAAAATCCTGGCACCGATAAACAGCCTTCTTCGCCTTGTTCTTCGCCATCTTTTGAAATAATCTCAGGATTGATTAAACACAGCGGCTGGTTTTTCTCCTCGCTAATGTCCATCACAATCACTTGCTTATGTACATTGACCTGCGTTGCCGCCAAGCCCACACCTTTTGCCGAATACATGGTTTCCAGCATGTCATCGACCAATTGCTGAATGCCGGCATCGACTTTATCGACTTTTTTGGCAACGGTTCTAAGACGTTTATCGGGAAACTCAAGAATGGTTAGAATACTCACCCAACACTCCATAACTTTAACTAATTCAAGGATTTTATCTGAAATCGCGGCGACTTTACATGTGAGCGTGTGATTGGGGTCTAGTTTTGGAGTATTTCCCGCTGGCATTCGTAATGATGATTGTATAAACACATTTCAGAAAAACTACTTGAGTTATTCTCTGGAAAATAGGACGCTAGCAAATTACTTCGGCAAAATTTTGTTGCTGATTAATGGCGGAATAGAACTAAGATGGCAAGTCTTTTTGGCTTGGGACTTAAGTAATAAATCTTTTATCAATTAAAAAATCAGAAAGACTTAAATGGATATTTTTGCACTCCAGGCTATAAAAGAAAAAAAGGATAGCCATGAGCTATAGCGCATCAATACTTACTTCCGCTCTCGAGCAGTTACGACTGAAACTGCTCGACCTGACAGGGCGCAATCGGCTTCTCAATTTCAAACATACCGCTGGCAAGTCGCTGCAGTTTGTAGAAGGGCATCCTGACGCTATTTATCAAAAGCTGGTTGAGGCGAACAACAAGGCCTACATCAGCGTTCTCGGGCTCCCTGATCCGGCCCAGAGCGACTGGGTTGAACACAACGGGCGTCTACAGCGACCCGAACCTCGAGAGTGGGCCAAGTCTGTGGGAATCCCTACGGGC
Source organism: uncultured Pseudomonadota bacterium (assembly GCA_903931355.1). Taxonomy (GTDB): domain Bacteria; phylum Pseudomonadota; class Gammaproteobacteria; order Methylococcales; family Methylomonadaceae; genus Methylomonas. Next base: position 16,836 of record CAIZCB010000012.1, on the reverse strand, counting down.
TACGACATATCAGGTGCAGGGGAAGACTCAGGCGAGTCAAATGTCCGTGCGTTGATGTATCCAGACGATCTGGCCAAACATTGCCGCAAGATCGAGCGCGAGGCCACGCTGGCAATTGAGGAAACCGGTGCGAACATGCTGTTCTTGGTGCTAGGGTTCTTGGAGTTCCCTGACCAGCGAGACAGCGACAAGTCATTCACAGCCCCTTTGATCAGCGTCCCTGTATCTTTGCAAAAGAAGGAAGTTGCAGGCATCCAGCAATTCTCACTCCAGTACACGGGCGACGACATTTCAGAGAATCTCTCGCTAAGAGAGAAGCTGCGGAACGACTTCGGAATGGTTTTGCCAGAACTCGCCGAAGAACAAATCAATGTCAACGGCTACTTCGCCGAAATTCAGGCAATCATCAAGAAACAACCTGGATTCGCAATCAAGCATCGGGTTTCCCTATGTTTGCTTAGTTTCAGCAAGATGTTGTTAGTTCGAGACTTGGATCCGACTAAATGGCCGTCAAACGGTGATGAAAACTCTCTCATCGATCACCCGATCGTCCGTGAAGTATTCGAGGGTAGGGCTGATGAAGGTGGAGTGGGTCTCAGTCTTGCCGAAGAACATTTGGTTGAAGAAGGACCCGGAGCGAGCATTCCGCTCGTTTACGACGCCGACAGTTCCCAGCACAGCGCCCTAATTGATGTCTTGTCGCTCAAGAAGAACCTAGTTATCGAAGGCCCTCCGGGAACAGGCAAGTCTCAAACCATCACCAACTTGATCGCGGCTTGCCTTGCAGAAGGCAAGAAGGTTCTGTTTGTCGCTGAGAAGTTGGCAGCTCTTGAGGTTGTGAAAAACCGCCTCTCACTCGCTGGGCTTGATCCATTTGTGCTCGAACTGCACAGTAACAAGACCAACAAAAAGCGGGTATTGGAGGAAATCGCTAAGCGAACCACCTTCACACCAAATCACCCAAATGATCTTCCTCGTCTGCAACAGCAGCTGGAAGCGCATCGTAAAGACCTAAAATCCTATACAGATCTTATCAACTCCATCGCTCATAATGCGTTCGGATTGACGCTGCATCAAATCATGTGGCGTGCTGAGAAGCACCGTCAAGGTCTCAGCAACGAAGAAAGCATGCTTAGTCAGATTACCGTCGGTGACGCGACTCAAATTTCCGAATTTGAGTTCGGTCGGCGTATGGACTGCCTTGGGTATCTGGGCTCTCAGTACAAATCCGTAGGTGGTTTCGATGCAAGTTGTACCTTCTGGGGGTTCTACCCTGAGCGGCTGATCCCTGGTGACGAAGTTAAACTAACTCAGTTATTCGAAGCCGCAGACACCTGGGGGAAGGCTTTAGTGGTCGCCTCGAAACACTATTCGCAGGTTCTCGGGGGGCGAGCTCATAATCTTTCATTGGCTTTTAGCAGGGAGCAATTGGCTGTTCTCAAGCGTCTGCTTGAGACCGCCAATCAACAACTCCCCCTGCATCTCATCCCTGGATTCTTCGAAGACGATGAGACAGGCATAAAAGCCGCTCAAGCGCTTGAATCTTTCTCCAACCAGGTGGAGCAGTTCCACAGCCTAGAAGGTGCTGTCAAAGCAGCCCTCAAGCTGGAATTCAGCGTCACGAAATCTGGTGCGGATGATCTGAAAAGTCTTAAACGACAAGCAGATAGCTTAGGGGCTGATTTGGGCACGTTCAACGAACTGCGAACCCTTCATCAACAGCTTGTTGAGACTGTGGGCAAGCTTTCAACAGCTAATGCCGCTGTCATCAGTTTTCTCTGTGTGAAAAATATTCCATATGACGGATCGAAGCAGAAACTGGAGCAGTTGCTCAGTTTCACCGACCTCGTATTGGATGCCCCTGAGGAGCACTTCCATCTTCAGACTCCGGGTCTGACTCGCGATGGCGCAGTCCAAGCCATTGATCAGTTGCTTGTTCTTCAAGCCGAATGGACCGGACTTGAGAAAGAACTGGGTGACTCTCTCTACCTAGACACCTTGCCGCATGAGGGAGACATCAAGCAAGCTATCCTGACCCTGCGTGAGGGTGATGCTTGGTATCGGATCTTTCAAGGGCGATGGCGCAAGGCGGTGGGATTACACAAGGCGCTTCAGCGCACCAAGCTAAAGATGCCTGGCCACAAGCGCCTAGAACAGCTCGAGAAAATCATCAAATTTCTGGGTCTTAAGGAGCAGTGGAAATCCTCTCCAACCTGGACACAATTCCTCGGCTTCCTAGCGCCAGCAACGTCATCGCCATCGCCCTTAGAGGGCTACCTTGCGTTGGCTAGTTGGAATCGTGACATTAAGTTAGCATCCGAGGACATCCAAGCTGTACTTATTGACCCAATCAGCTTTACAGCCGACCAAGCACGCGCGCTGCGACGCGAGTTCTCTGCAGTCAAGTTGGAGATCATAGCCGCGATTGCAGCCTTCAACAGCATCAACGAGAAGCTCAAAAGACTCTCTGAGTTCAGCGGCATTCATCTGCTCGAGAAGGTGATCGAAAAGACTGCGGAATTTATCGAAGCTCTCGAGAACCGTTTCGAATGGCTGGAGTTGGAGGCGCGAAGCCAGGCTACCTTTAGTCAGGTGATAACAGGATGTGATGCAGCTTTGGAACGATCGACTTTGAAGTCCCAAATTCAAGGCAATGCCCGCGTCAAGGCGCTTCTTGGCGAACTCTATTCGGGGGTGGACACCGACTGCTCAACAGCCATTGAAGCTCTCTCTTTTGGTCAAAGCATCGATGGTCTCAACTTGTCGCCGCAGGTTAAATACAAGCTGCGCTCTGGACATCCGATTGAGACTTGTTGCACGTTGGTTACCGCGCTAGAAGATGTGCATACCGGCCTGCAGCACGTCGAGAACTTGAGCATTGCTCTGTCCCAATTCGGGAAGTTTGAAATAGACACATGGACAGGATCGCCTGCTGACGAAGACCTAGAGCTATTTGTCAGTGCTCTGCATGGGGTCGTTCAAAAAGCTACCCAAGATCAGGATCTTCTGATTCCCTGGGCTCTGTATTTGACGCTCCGCAAGGAAGCCGGTGAGCTGACCTTGACTGAGTTCGTGGAGCTTCTCGAGAAAAAACGTATCAAGCCCGATGAGTTGAACGATGCTTACGCTTACTGCACCTACAGCACGATCACACGCGAAGCATTCCGAAACATCCCTGAGCTAGGTCGGTTCACAGGACTCAAGCACAATCAGATCCGCGACGAGTTTAAACGACTGGACAGGGAAATCATTTCACTGCGTGGAAAGGCAATAGCCTATGAATGCTCCCGCAAGGCTTCGCTACCAACCGGCAGGAATGGTGCCCGTGTCGACGACCGCACTGAGATGGTTCTCCTGAACTACCTGATGCCTCAGCAACGTCCGCGCATGCCCGTTCGGAAAATTCTCACCCGAGCAGGTGGGTCAATCCAAGCGTTGAAACCTTGCTTCATGATGGGGCCACAAGCAGTGGCACAGTATTTGGCTCCAGGCGTCATCAAGTTTGACCTCGTCATCATGGACGAGGCGTCTCAATTGAAGCCCGAGGAGGCGATTGGTTCGGTTGCTCGTGGCGGTCAGCTGGTTGTGGTCGGTGATCCAAAGCAGCTGCCTCCCACATCGTTCTTTTCACGAATGACGCAGGATGGAGATGGTGGAGATGATCACTTCACCACCACTGACGCTGAGAGCATTCTGGACGTCTGTTCGTCGCATTTCAGGCCTACCCGATCGTTGGGCTGGCATTACCGCTCGCAGCATCATTCCCTGATTGCCTTCTCGAACCACAGTTTCTACCGCGGGAACCTGATTATCTTCCCTTCGCCATATGGACAAGGTGGTAAGTTGGGGGTGCGGGCAGTTTACTTAGCCGATGCTATCTACGAAAACCAGACCAATCTGCGCGAAGCCAAGCGAGTGGTGGAAGCGGTTGTCGAGCACATTGCAACCCGCTCTAATGAGTCCCTTGGTATTGTGACGCTCAACATCAAGCAGCGTGACCTGATTGCCGAGCTCCTGGAAGAACGTCTCAAGTCAGTTCGTGGAACTGACTCCTATCGTGATCACTGGGCAGTCGAGGGTCAGCCTCTTTTCATTAAGAACCTTGAGAACGTCCAAGGTGATGAACGCGACGCCATCATCATCTCGACGACCTTTGGCAAACCTGCCGGCTCAAGTGCCGTTCGTCAAAACTTTGGCCCCATCAGCCGCCAAGGTGGCTGGCGTCGTTTGAACGTCTTGTTCACTCGAGCAAAAAAGTCGATTGCTCTCTACACATCATTGCGCCCCGAAGACATTGTGATGGATGGGACCACCCCAGATGGGACCAAGGCACTGCGCAATTACCTTGAGTACGCTCGAACAGGATCACTGACTACCTACGAAGAAACAGGCCGCGAGCCAGACAGTGATTTTGAAATCTCTGTTATGGACATGCTCAAGCTGCGAGGCTACGAAGTCACACCTCAGCTGGGTGTGGCGGGCTACCGCATCGATATTGCCGTCAAGCATCCAGATGCCCCTGGTTCGTATTTGGCTGCTATCGAATGCGATGGAGCCTCCTACCACTCAGCCCTTTCTGTTCGTGACCGTGATCGCATTCGCCAAGAGATTCTTGAATCACTTGGTTGGCGTGGTCGTATTTGGCGCATCTGGTCTACTGACTGGTTCCGTACACCAAGACAAGAGACTGAGAAACTCATCAGCTTCCTTGAGGATTTGCGTGAGAACTGGAAGCCTGAGCACACTTCTGGTGATGCATGGATCGAGGAAGGTCAGGGAGCGCGTGTGAATCAGGAAATTGAACAGGTTGAAAACACTGCTCAAGCCGAGATGGAGCGTAAGGCCATTAGCTCGGTATTGATCAACACAGAGGACGACCTGGAGATCGATGTAGACGATGTGATTCGCTACATCGATCTTGCCAAGCCGAACGATATACTGACGGTCCAGATAACCAGAGGGAAGGACGATTTCTCAAACGGTATCGTCAATGAAAGCCGACCGCTTGCACAATCTCTACTTGGCGCTGTCATTGGCGACGAGGTGATTCTCCATCTACCTGGCACCACAGCCAGAAACTTCCTCGTCAAAGAAATTATTAAGAGCAGCTAATCGTGATTGATTTTGAAATAAAAATAAGGTGATGATGTTATGACCACGGCTACACTTAAGAATCCTAATCTTACCCGCCAACATTTTGACGCCAAGATTGAGCTATTGCGGGCAGATAATTCGCATACTCGTTGGATGCTAGGTGTTTTGACTGTGTTGGCGATTGCTAATTTTGCTAAGCAGTTTTTTTGATTCGTTTTAGCCTGATCTGAAATCATCACAAATTTTCATGCAGCGGTTTTCAAACTGTCTGGTTATCTTACTTAGTAGCAGCTTGATTTTAATCGCTGCTACCTCTGATGCCGCTACCCCCAACAAAAAACAGCTAAAATCGCATATTCGCAACTTGCCGGACATTGATTTAACCGAGGTCAAAAATCTGGCAATTGATCAAGAATTCAATCTTTCTGGCTTATCGGGCTTATCCAATTCAACCCTCGATTACGGTTTAGCCAATGATTGGAATGTCGGCCTTAGCTTACTCAACGCCCAGTTCTACGGCGCACAAACTTGGCTTTTTCAACCCGATGCCTTAGTGAATATCGAAAAACATTGGCAATTCGAGCTAGGGCGAGTTGTTGTCGGTAGTCAGGCTGGCGCTGGTTTTTTCGCGCAGGGAACCAGTTTCATTAACTACAGCTATTTAGAATTTCAGCAGCATTTTGATCGATGGGATGCGGATTTTGATGTCGGTAGTTATTACGGTAATGCTGCGCTGGCTGGCTTTCAAAGCGCTGGATTACATCTTAATTTGGAACTGCCGTTAGTCGCGGAGCTTAGGCTGAATAGTGATTATTTGTCCGGCAATAATGGTTTAAGCTCGGCCACTTTTAAGTTGTTATATCCGCTGGCTAAAAATTGGCAATTGGGTTTAGGTGTCCAAATCGCTACCGCGCAGGGCGTTAGTGATCCTTATCAAGGTATGTTGGGGATTTATTTTCATTAAATCGCCGTTACAAACTTAACGGCGATTGTTTTGGCTTAGCGATTAAGGGGTGACGGTATAGCTTTGGGTGTAGCTACTGCCTTTTTTACAAGCATCGCGGCTAATCGGCGATTCACAAGAAATATCGGTGAACTCGGCTTTTAATTCACCGGCTTTATCGGGCACGAAGTAAAAACGGAAGTTGGGGTCGGCACTGATCGCAATGTCGATTTTGGCGTTTAACACCGGTTTGTTGTTAAAGCTGACTTTTAACTGGTCGATAAAATGCGATTTTCTGACAAAGCGGGTGATTTGATCCATCTGCATTCCGGTCAAATTGGGATGGCTAATCATCAACTGCGCTAACGACGCTTCGCCGTTTTTAACCCCGTCATCTAAACGAAATTTCACCTTACCAATTCGACTCATCGCTTCATCCAAATCCGCGCCTATCGGTGCAGAACAACCGCCGCTGGCTTTAACGAATTTTTTGGTCATGGTGAATTTGCCGTCATTGGTTTCGGCTATGGCGCGGATGTTGCTGTAGGTGTTGACGCGGATACGCATCGCTAAATCAGCCTTGCCGCTTTCGGGAAAGAATTCAAACTCGCCGACGAAGGGGAATGGATTTTTATCGACCAGTAACCAGATTTTTTTGATGTATTTGTCTTTGCTTTGCGCGAATTTGCTGCTGACTTTGATTGGCACGATAGCAGGATCTTCAGCGCGGTAGGGCGCTTCTAACTCGATTACGCTGTCTGATTCTTCAATGGTTTTACCGGCAAAAAACTGGCTTTTTAAGCTAGTGTTCCAAGTGATGTCATCACCTTCCGCTTGGGCAAGGCCACAAAAGCTGAGTAGCAAAATCGTTGCGAGTAGCTGGGGTTTTTTCATTAAAAATCTCCTGTGTTTTTTTAAATCTTATAGTTTGCAAGAACTGATTTTAGAAGCAGCTTTTGATAACGAGTTTGTTATGAGGAATGTTTAGCACAACATCACTCACCAGCTATGACTAATAATCGCTCTAGCAAATGGTCGCTGATAAAAATATCTGAACTTCGCAATCTATCAATAAAAGGTCTAATTGCACTTATTAGTCCTTTTTGTTTGGCTAGTAATAGCACGCCTAGACGACCCATCACCTCTACATTGTTGATGTAAGCAATCTTCTTGGCGCGTGCGTCATCAATCAATAATAAATCGGCGGCTAATTGTTTGTACAGATTGATTGCGGCCAATTCACCTTTTCCCAAACCATTGGTTTTTTCAATATGAATGGCGGTTGATATATCGCAAACTTTATCGTGTAGATAGATGCTTAATGATTTAGATTCGGCTTTGCCGAAAATACAAACTTCATCATAAACAGCCTGAGGGACTTTAACTTCGCCGAACAATTCATCTAAAACCGATAGGCAATCACAGATTGATAAAGCCACTAATGCGGAACTATCGGCAATCACTATCATTAAGTGTACCGTTGCTGAAAGCGCAAAACATCGGCTTCAATTGAGTCTTCTGAAACGTTAATCACGCTGATTTGATGTTGCTTGCAAGCGGTGAAAAAATCATAAATGTCTACACCGGCAAACTCACAAGCTGCGCCACGAGATAACTGGCCTGATTGGAACATAAGTAGGGCTGCGTATAGCTTAATCTGTTGCGCCGTTTGTATTGCCGTGTGGTTTTGCAAGTATTGATCGGGTATGTCTAAAGTTAGCTGCATGGCTTGTACCTCTATAACCAGAAACTGTTTTTAAAATTGTAACAGCTCTAGGGGTGAAAGCCTGAGTCGGTATCAAAAGCTTTCAATCTAAGTGTGAATAAACACTCACCACCACCCGATAAAACCACAGCGGCCTGACCAAAATAATGCCAAAGGCGATAACTGGCGTGACAGGCACTGGTGCAATGTCGATCAGAAATAAGCTGAATAAGGAAAGGAAGGCTTTAATCCGTGGATTTTTGATGTAAGTAATCACATTCAATGCTTTATCCCGATACATATTTTCGGTTAAAGCCAAAAACCAAGCTGGTCGCATCGTTACGATATACATGCCAATTAAACAGCCCGGCGAAATAGGGCCAAAACCAATAATGGCGAATAGGGAAAAAACGGCTAAGGATTTTAGTTGGGCTGAGTTCATAGTTTTTAAAGGTGATAAATTCGTCTGAGTCACGATATATAAATAACCAAACAATTGGCTACCGAAATTTAGCTTAACTCTTAAAGTCTTTGCCCTGAAATCCCAAAACGCTTAATATTCTAGTAATTTCTCTCATTCTTTTTGTTGGATATGTGGGATCTTTTCATTGCTATATTCAACTGATGCGAATGTTAGCAATAGTCACTTAATTTAAGGAAATAAAGATGCAACCAAAGCATAATGGTTTTCGATTGTTAGTTGTACTGGTTCTAACTGTATTGGTTTCAGCCTGTCAGTCAGTCAAAGAATCTGGTACTCGACCTGAAACAGCCAAATCATCGCTGTCTTATAAGGAGAGTGAACTGCCTACAATTAAAACCAGTTTACATCAAGCTGGTAAAGGTGTTCCAAATGGACGTAGCGACTCAGCAGCTCCTTTTTTAAAAGATGTTATTCGGATAGCTACTGAAACATCTTATGGTTATTCTGAAAAGAACCCAATCAAGACGGGGCCGTTTTCGCCTTCAAAAAGAAATTTACATCTATTGTATTTAAATGCTCTCAGAGGTCCTAATGGTGAGTCTGTCGAATATGAGAGAAAGGGGGCTTGCTGTCAGCATCGTATAGAGGGAGCCAATTCGAGCGATCCGCTTCTGAATATGTCGATTCTGGATGTTTATCGTATACGCGTAGACGGTTCAGATACTGATAAATTTTTATTTGTGGATATGTATGAGAGTGGTGCTCCTCAAATTCCGCAGGAATTTACTCAGCGCAAGCAATAATTTAGCTAGGCTACCAATGCTTTGATTGGTCTTGTTCATTACGCTTTGCTAATCGGGGCATGATGCTAACATCATGCCCCGCTTTATAGTTCTTTTCTAAGCCTAGTTGTTAAATGGCTCAATCCTCCCACTCCAACTCCGCAAACCCCAAGGTCACATTTTTCCGGTGAAATTGTTCGTAAAGCTGCCATTGGTTTTTAGCATTTAAGCCAACATTGGCCACAGCATGTTCCAAAGTCTTACCGCTTTTGATCTCAGCTCGGATTTCGTTGCTGAGTTGGGTTAGGTAGTTTTTTTCGGCTTGCATTGAAACTGGCCAGTCTTTAACCAATTTGCCGTGACCTGGAATAACCAATTTATATTGGTTTTTTTCGAGTTTAGTTAATTCGTTTAACCAGCCTTTTAAACTGCCATCAATCACCGGAATGTGTTCTAAAAACAATAAATCCGCCAGCCACATGGTGTTGGTGGTTTTGTCGTAAATGCTTAAATCGTTGTCGGTGTGGGCGGTTGGATGGGCGGTTAATAGCAAACTGCGATTGCCTAAATCGAGGTTTAAGCTGTCTTTGACTTCAATATCGGGCGGGATTATGTTGTCTTGGTCAACGTGGATGTTGAGTAATTCATCGGCACGGCTGATGTAATGCGGGGCGCGGCTGGCCATGGCGCGGGCGAGTTTGTGGTGGCCGACGAATTGCACGCCAGCGCCTTTAAATGCTAGGTTGCCGTAGATGTGGTCGGGGTGGACGTGGGTGTTGATTACATAGCAAATTGGTGTGCTGGTGACTTGTTTGACGGCGTTGCGTAAGGCGATGCCTTGTTGTGGGCTGCCGCCGCTGTCGATGACCGCGACGCATTTATCGCCAACGATAAAACCGATATTGGCGATTTCGCCGTGGTTGTCGCGGTCTGGCCAGTGATGATCGGATAAATGTAGATAAATGCCAGGAGCGACTTCGTTGACCGGTAAGGCGCTGACGGCGAAACTGGCGGGGCTGAGCAATAATCCCAACAGGGCTAAAACTGATTTCATATTGGCGACTCCTTAGGCGGCGATGCGTTTGAAAAATTCGCTTTCAGCGACGATATCGGTGTTGGTTTCGACTCTATCCAAGTAAACCATGCCGTTGAGATGATCGAATTCGTGTTGAAACACGCGGGCGGGGAAATCGTCTAAAACCATTTCACAGGCTTGGCCTTGTGGGTTTTGATAGCTGACTTTAATCTTGCGGTAACGCGGTACTAAAGCGCGGATGCCAGGAACGCTTAAACAACCTTCCCAATCTTTAATTAAGCTGGCGTCGAGTATTTCAAACTGTGGATTAACCATCAGCGTTGCTGGCATTTCCGGTGCTTTGGGATAACGAGCGGTTGGGCGAGAGGCGATGATAATCACTTGCCAAGATTCGCCAATTTGCGGGGCGGCAATGCCAACGCCGTTGCCTTGTTCCATCAGTTGCTGCATGTTGCTAATCAAGGTTTGGAACTGTGGGCTATTGAAGTTGTCGATAGCTTGCGCGGGTTGGCGGAGAACTTCGGCACCGAGTTGGGCGATTTCTGGCGTGTTGTTCATATTGATAGCGTCGGATGATTGGATTGGGGCGGCAGTATACTGCCGAAAATCAGGATTTTCGCATATTTGCGTGGTAGGTTGTTTAGGGCTAGTTAGGCAAGGCGCTTAGCTTTACTTTAAAAGGCTTTTTTGGGATAGTGCCTGCCGCAAGATTGAGGCTGCGGGTGCTTAGCCCGTTTGGAATTTTTATAAAAATGATCAGGAGAATGCTATGAAAAATTATAAAACCCCTTTGGCGTTAGCAATGGGTGCATCTTTGTTACCGTTTGCAGTTCAAGCAGAAAGCAATCCATTTGCTTTGTCTGATTTGAATTCAGGCTATATGCAAACTGCGGAAGCGGGTGCTGCGGCTGATGGCGCGTCTAAAATGAAAGACGGCGCTTGTGGCGAAGGCAAATGCGGCGCGGCGATGATGAAACCTGCAGCACCTGCGGCGGATAAAAAAGCCGTTGAAGGTAAATGTGCTGGTAACAAACCAGCGGCTCCAGCACCGGCTGACGTTAAAAAATAAGCGGTTCTAGTTTTCAGGTGGTTCGGCAAATCTCGAACCACCTGTTTAATGTTTAAACTGCAAAACTCTCGCCACAACCACACATACCTTTGACATTCGGATTGTTGAATTTAAAGGCTTCGTTAAATCCCTCTTTGGCATAGTCGAGTTCAATGCCATTTAATTTGTCTAAATCTTCGTCTTTTACCAATACTTTGACATCGTATTGTTCAAACACTTGTTCGTTTTCGGCGACTTGGTCGGCGTAGTCCAGTACATAGGCGTAGCCGGAACAGCCTGATGGTTTAACGCCTAAGCGTAAACCAACGCCACTGCCGCGTTTTTGTAGCTGTTTTTGAATTTGACGGGCGGCGCTTTCGGTAATGGTAATGCTCATGGGGTTACCTCAATAAAGTTTTTAAAATGCTGACAAATTGATGAATGTCTTGTTCGGTGTTGTCTTTGCCTAAGCTGACGCGAATCGCAGCTTTGGCGAGTGATGGCTTTATCGACATCGCCGCTAAAACGGGGCTAATCGCTTCGGAGCCAGAGGCACAGGCTGAGCCGCTGGATACTGCGATGGCTTTTTGATCCAGCTGCATTAATAGCATTTCACCGCTTAAACCTTCGACGGCGAATTGCACGGTGTTGGGTAGGCGAGGGCTGTGTTCAGAAAAAATCACTAAGTTAGGCAGGCTCAGTAGCTGTTGTTCCAATTCGGTTTTCAGGGCTAGGATTTTTTGGTTACGTTCGCTGAGTGCTTGTTGCGCTAATTCAGCGGCTTTGCCAAAGCCGACAATCGCGGCGATATTTTCAGTGCCTGCTCGTAAGCCGTGTTCTTGCTCACCGCCACGTTGACGGGCTTGTAAACGAATTTCATCACTCACCACCAGTGCGCCACAAGCTTTAGGGCCGTATATTTTGTGGCTGGATAGGCTCATCATTTGTACCCCAAGTTGTTTAAATGACATGGGGATTTTGCCTAAGGCTTGGACGGCATCGGTGTGAAAACTGATGCCACGATTTGCCAATAGTCTGGCAATTTCGGCGATGGGTTGGATGGCTCCGGTTTCGTTGTTGGCTAACATGATGGAAACAAAATCACCGCTTTGGATTGGTTCGGCAGCGAATTTTTGTAAGTCAATTAAGCCTGCTGGATTGACGGCCAGTCTTGAAAGCGGTTGCGGGAGCGATTCGGCAAATTCAAATACCGAAGGGTGTTCAATCGCTGAAATCCATAGATTTTGATTACCCGCATTGGCTAAGGCCAAATTATTGGCTTCGGTGCCGCCGCTGGTGAAAATGATGTTGGCGGGGTTGGCGTCAATTAAGCTGGCGAGTTGTTCTCTAGCGGTGTCGATGGCGCTACGGGCGATTCTACCGAGTCGGTAAAGGCTGGAAGGGTTGCCGTACAAGGTGGTTAAGTACGGCAACATCGCTTCGAGTACCCGCGGATCGAGCGGGGTGGTGGCGTTGTGATCGAGATAGATCATTTACGCTGATTTTCTTTCCTGCATAGGTTGAAAACCAATCACTTGTTCGATTTCTTGGCTTTGTCGGATTGCGACTTCGCTGACCAAATCACGTTCTAATAATTGGCCTAGGCTGATTTGTTTTAAATAGGCGCGGATTTGTTCGCTGAGACCCATCCATAAATCATGGGTTAAGCAAGGTTGGTCGTTGTGACAATTGGATTTGCCGCCGCATTTGGTCGAATCAACTGGTTCGTCAACCGCTTCGATAATTTCAGCAATATTGATGTCTTTAGCTGGACGGCTGAGTGTGTAACCGCCGCCTGGACCTCTGACGCCTTTAACCATGCCGGCTTTGCGGAGGCGGGCGAATAATTGCTCCAGATACGATAAGGAGATGGTTTGGCGAGTGGCAATGTCGGTCAGCGTAACCGGTTTGGTTTGGCTGTGAAATGCTAAATCTAGCATTGCCGTTACTGCATAACGTCCTTTGGTGGTGAGTCGCATCATAAGCCTCATAAAACCTAATGTAAGTAAGGTGACTATAAATAAACCTAGTAATTTGGTCAAGTATTATGCGGCTTAGTTTTTGGTATTATGATTTTGCGAAAATCGCAGGATGCCTCGAAGGATGTCGAGTTCTTTGGTGTCGAGTTGAGTGCGATTAAAAATTCGACGCAAACGGCGCATGATGGATTTTGAGCGTTCGGGTTGTAGAAAGCCAATATCCGCTATGGTTTGCTGCAAATGTTGATAAAAACCTTCCATTTGTTCGGCGCTGGCTAATGGGTCTTCGCCTTGGTCGCCAATCTCGCTGACTAATTCTTGTCCAGACGCGATAAATAATTCGTAACAAACTACTTGCACGGCAGCGGCTAAATTCAGCGAGCTGTATTCTTGATTACAAGGAATCCGCAGTAAAAAATGGCATAAATCCAGTTCGTGATTTTTTAAACCGGAGTTTTCGCGGCCAAACACTAAAGCGATATTGGCTTTTTGTGGAGCGTTGACCCATTTTTCGGCAGATTCGCGAGCGGTGAAAGACGGCCAGCTAATGGTTCGATCTCGGGCGCTGGCGCCTAGAACAATTTGGCAGTCAGCAATTGCATCTTGAAGCGTGTCATGAACGCTGGCGTGTTTTAAAACATCATCAGCACCGGAAGCGCGAGCGGTGGCGTCGGCATGCGGAAAATGTTTGGGAGTGACCAGTCTTAGTTGGTTCATATTCATATTTTTCATCGCCCGCGCAACTGCGCCGATGTTGCCTGGATGCGAGGTTTCGACCAGAACGACTTTGAAATTCGATAGCACAGGTGTGGCTCGTTGGCTAAAAAAGCGGCGATTCTAGCAAAAGATTTGTTATCCTATCTCGGTTTTCTAACTGCTCATTTACAATTCGATCTATGCATCCAATGCTTAATATTGCCATCCGCGCTGCGCGGAATGCTGGCGACCTGATTCAACGTTCATCGCAAAATCTCGATAATATTCACATCGATCAAAAAGGCCGTAACGACTACGCCTCTGAAGTTGATCGCATGGCTGAGCATGAGATTATTAAAGTCATTCGTACCGCTTTTCCTGATCACGCCATTCTTGCTGAAGAAAGCGGCGAGCATCAAGGCAATGATTATGTTTGGGTGATTGATCCTTTAGATGGAACCACTAATTTTTTGCACGGCTTTCCACAATACGCCGTGTCTATCGCGCTGAAAAATAAAAACAAATTGGAATTAGGTGTCATTTATGACCCGCTTCGTGATGAGTTGTTTACTGCCGAACGTGGCGGTGGCGCAATGCTTAACAATCGTAAAATTCGCGTTGCTAAACACAATAGTATGCGTGGTGCATTGATTGGTACTGGCTTCCCGTTTAAAAAACAAGAAAATCTTGAACCCTATTTGAATATGTTTCGTGCGGTAACGCAGGATACTGCCGGTATTCGACGCGCTGGCGCTGCGGCTTTGGATTTGGCTTATGTGGCTTGCGGTCGCTTAGATGCTTATTGGGAAACCGGTGTCAGTGAGTGGGATATTGCTGCGGGTGTGTTGTTGGTGCAAGAAGCCGGTGGCGTTGCTACTGATTTTGCCTTTAATGACAAATACTTGCAGTCTGGCAATATCATCGTCGGTAATCCGCGTATGCATCAATTGATGTATCACACCCTTGAGCCGCATATTCCCGACAATCTCAAATAATTTTAATCGTAGATAATGGTCGGCTGGCTTACTGTTGTCAGCCTACCTTTTCTTTTATACTTACTCAAAATCAAGTTTTAAGAGGCAATCATGGAAAAACCCTTTATTTTGCACATGCTGACTACAGCAAAAAATTTAAGCCCGTTCGACGTTAATATGGCGATTGATGCTGGTTGGATTTCAGCGGTTCCTTATATCAATGTTGAGCCAAGTGAAGTTAGAGGCTTAGTGCAAGACGCTATTTTCTCAAGAAGTCCAAAAGGTTTAGTGCGTACCGGTATTTTTATTGGTGGTCGCGAAACTAAACAAGCGATGGATATGTTGAAATTGGCTAAAAATGCCATGGTGCCACCGTTTGAAGTGTCTGTATTTGCTGATCCAAGTGGTGCATTTACTACCGCTGCTGGTATGGTTGCAGCGGTTGAAAAAGAATTAGCGGACAAATTTGGTACAACTTTAGAAGGCAAAAATATTTTGGCTCTTGGTGGTACAGGCCCCGTTGGTCAAGCAGCTGCGGTTATTTCTGCTCAAGCTGGTGCTAACGTCAGAATTATTGGCAGACAATTAGATAAAGCAGAGCGTACTGCTGAATTGTGCAGCCAAGAGTTTGGCGATGGCAAAATCACTATCACAGCTGGCGCTGATGCTGACAAAGCGGAATACATCAAAACCGCTGACGTGGTATTTGCAACGGGTGCGGCTGGTATCGAATTATTAAGTGCTGAGTTAATCGCTTCTGCACCACAATTGAAAGTAGCTGCTGACGTTAACGCTGTACCACCTGCTGGTATTGCTGGTGTTGACGCATTTGATAACGGTACACCCATTGCTGGTTCAATCAGTGGTGCGGTCGGTATTGGCGCTTTAGCAATTGGTAACATTAAGTACCAAGCGCAAAGCCGTTTGCTGAAAAGAATGTTAGAAAGCGAAAAGCCTTTATATCTGCATTTTGAACACGCATTTGAAGTGGCTCGTGAATTCATTAAAACGCCTCGTTAATTGCTTTTGTAAAGCCCAGCTTATTCATCAATACAAGGAAGGAAATCATGCAAAAACGTAGCATCTTGCACATGTTTGATCCGATGCCAAACAACAGTCCATTTGATGTCAATATGGCACTGGATGCTGGCTTTGATGTGTTGATGCCTTACGCTGGGGTTAAATTGGATAGCATCCAAAACTTAACCCAAGACGTGATTTTTTCTCGCGGGCCTGCGGGTGTTAAAAAAACCGCTATTTTTATCGGCGGTCGCGATATGGGCTTGGCGATTGAAATGCTTGAGGCGTGTAAACCGGCCATGGTTGCGCCTTTTGAGGTTTCTGTTTTAGCTGATCCTAGCGGTGCTTTCACCACTGCGGCGGCATTGGTGGCCTGTGTTGAAAAAGCTTTGCAAGATAAACACGGTAGAGCATTAGCAGACTGCAAAGCTTTAGTGTTTGGTGGTACTGGGCCGGTGGGGATTGCGACTGGGGTGATTGCCTCGTTGCAAGGCGCACAAACTGTTTTGGTTGATCACTTGTCGGTTGATACGGCTGAAGATACCGCCAAACAATACAATCGCCGCTTCAATTCACAATTAACCGGCGCTGTAGCAAGAAATGATGAAGAAAAAGCGGCTTTGATTGCTGATGCTGACATCGTATTTTGTACTGCAAAAGCAGGGGTTCGGGTATTAAACGCCGCGGTTTTAGCGCAAGCTAAGCAGTTGAAAGTAGCGGGTGATGTCAATGCGGTGCCGCCATCTGGCATTGAAGGGATTAAAGTTAAAGATTTTGCTGCGCCGTTAGTCGAAGCTTCTCAATGCAATGCTGTTGGGGTGGGTGCTTTGGCGATTGGAAATGTGAAATACCAGTTGCAACAAACTTTGTTACAAACTTTGTTGCAAACTGAACAGCCGGTATTTTTAGATTTTCGTGAAGCGTTTGTAAAAGCTCGAAATCTGGTCTAAGTCTATCGTAGGGCTTATTTCTTAAGCCCTACATCTTTTCTTCGATATAACTAAATTTGATTGCAAGTCTAGTTAATTCAACATCATTTTTAATTGCAAGTTTATTGTAAAGTCTATAGCGGTAAGTATTGATGGTTTTATCGCTAAGCTGCAAAAAACGTGACATTTCTTGAATATTTTTGCCT
>CAIZCB010000011.1 GCA_903931355.1 uncultured Pseudomonadota bacterium | reverse complement strand
TCAGATTGAATTTGATCTTCGGTGCAAAAAATATGTGCATCGTCTTGAACGAAGTTTCTGACTCGCATCAAACCGTGCAAGGTGCCTGACGGCTCGTTACGATGACAAGAACCAAATTCAGCAAGACGAACCGGCAAATCACGGTAACTCTTGATGCCTTGGTTATAAATTTGAATATGACAAGGACAGTTCATCGGCTTAACCGCGTAATCGCGACTTTCCGAATGAGTGGTGAAAATCATGTCACCAAATTTGTCCCAGTGACCCGATTTTTCCCATAAGCTGCGATCAACAATTTGCGGCGTTTTAACTTCGCTATAACCATTGATTCTTAATTTTTGACGAATGTATTGTTCAACTTGTTGATAAATCGCCCAGCCTTTTTCATGCCAAAACACCATACCTGGCGCTTCTTCTTGCGAATGAAATAAATCTAAAGCTTTACCAATTTTACGGTGATCACGCTTTTCTGCTTCTTCTAAACGATGCAGATAAGCTGCTAATTCTTTACTATCACTCCATGCAGTACCGTAAATACGCTGCAACATTTCGTTTTTAGAATCACCACGCCAGTAAGCGCCAGCGATTTTCATTAATTTGAAGGCTTTAATTTTTCCGGTACTCGGCACATGGGGGCCGCGACATAAATCGGTAAAATCACCTTGTTGATACAAAGACAAAGCTTCGTTAGCTGGAATTGATGAAATAATTTCGGCTTTGTATTTTTCGCCCAAACCTTCAAAAAAGCTAACCGCTTCATCTCTGGATAATAAAGAACGCTTAACTTCAATATCCTGAGTGGCTAATTCTTGCATTCTTTTTTCAATCGCCGCCAAATCTTCAGGCGTAAAAGAACGTTCGTAGGAAAAGTCGTAATAGAACCCGTTTTCGATAACAGGACCGATAGTGACCTGTGCGGAAGGAAATAATTGTTTTACTGCTTGCGCCAATAAATGCGCGGTGGAATGACGAATAACATCAACGCCTTCTTCGTCTTTTGCGGTAATGATTTGCAGACTGGCATCATTTTCAATCAGCGTACTGGCATCAACTAATTCACCGTTAATTTTGCCTGCCAAGGTCGCTTTAGCCAAACCGGCACCAATAGATTTAGCAACATCCATTACAGTAATGGCTTGATCGAATTGACGCTGAGAACCGTCAGGAAGAGTAATTACAGGCATTTTCGATTCCACAATAAAAAAAGCACCGCATTGCGGTGCTTTATATGTTTGGTAGGCACGAGTGGACTCGAACCACCGACCCCCACCATGTCAAGGTGGTGCTCTAACCAACTGAGCTACGCGCCTAAAGTCTATCTATCGTTCGAGCCGCGCATTATATCGAATAAGCTCACTTATGCAAGCTTTCATTCTTTGGCAATGTCGATAAATCCATGTAAACCACGTTTTGAATCCACCGCCAGCCAATCTTTTAAGTATTGCAACTGAGCTGTAACTTCTAAATCATCCAAACTTTGCTTGTTTTTTAGACGTCTAAATGCTGACGACAGCACCTTATAATCATCACCAACAATCCCCGCCCGACGTAAACCAACAATATTCAATCGATAATGTTTCGCTGGTCTACCACCAATCAGCATAAACGGAATCACATCCATATTAATCCCCGTTGTACCTTGCACAATCGCATACGACCCTACCCGACAAAACTGGTGAACCACAACCGCGCCCCCCATAAACACGTTATTGCCAACTTCGACAAAGCCACCGATAGCGACATTATTGGCAAAGATGGTTTTATTACCCACAGAGCAATCATGAGCAACATGACTGTTATTCATAAAATAACAATCCGAGCCAATTCGGGTCGCTGATTCAGCGACCGTTGCTCGATGCGCGGTAAAGCCCTCGCGAAACACATTACGATCACCAATTTCCAGCCAAGTTTGAGTTTCAGCTTTAAAACCAAGATCCTGAGGCAAGCCACCCAAGACAGCATGAGGATGAAGCACATTCGCCTCGCCCATTCTTACTCGTCCATGCACAACAGCATGAGCGCCGATTTGACTATTGGCACCAACCACCGCCCCGTCTTCAATCACCGCAAAAGGCCCAACGCTGACGTTTTCGCCTAGCTCGACGTTTGAAGCAATATAGGCGGTAGGATGTATCAATGCTGTCATGTATTAACCTCTTGGATGAAATTGACTATGTAATTCTTTTAGCCGTTGCTGAGCAATATGTGTGTAAATTTGGGTTGTGGACAAATCAGAATGTCCTAGTAAAAGCTGAACAACCCGCAAATCCGCGCCGTGATTAAGCAAATGAGTAGCAAAAGCATGACGTAAAGTGTGGGGTGATAAGTGTTTATCAATACCTGCCTGCTTGGCATAGCGCTTGATAATATGCCAAAAAGCTTGTCGCGTCATGCTGGAACCGCGATTAGTGACGAATAAATAATCGCTTTGTCGAGCACCCAGTATCATTGGTCTAGCCTGATTTAGATAGCGTTCCAGCCAATCCATAGCCTCTTCACCAACTGGCACCAAGCGTTCTTTTTCGCCTTTACCAACCACTCTAAGACAGCCTTGGCGAAAGTTGACTTGTTGAAAATTTAACTCAACCAACTCAGACACTCGCAAACCAGTGGCGTACAACAGCTCAAGCATAGCCCTATCTCTAAAACCTAAGGCGCTCACAATTTCCGGTGCTTGTAGTAATGACTCCACATCATTTTCTGACAGCGACTCGGGCAGCGCCGTCGCTAACAGTGGCGCATCAATTAATTCGAAAGGATCGGACTGAATTAAACCTTCTCGCAATAAATAGCCATAAAAGCGCTTTAAACTCGAAAGTATACGAGCAACAGAGCGTTTGGACATGCCTTGCTGCTTTCGATAAACAAAAAACTGATTAATGTCTTGCTGTTCGACATTAAATAGTTCTTTAGCCTCTAACCATTTATCAAATTGCTTCAGATCGCTACCGTAAGCAGACAAAGTGTTATCGCTTAAGCCGAATTCAAGCCAAAGTGCATTTAAGAAACTATCAATAGTTTTTGCTGACCCCGCCACGCTATCACCCTTTTTCTATTGACCAAAAAAAAGGCAGCTAAAAGCCGCCTTTTTTGCTCTGGTTTGTATTTATAACAAACCAAATAACACTTATTAAGAAAGTTTTTCTTTAATACGTGCTGCTTTACCTGTCAAATCACGCAAGTAGTACAGTTTCGCGCGACGTACGTCACCACGACGTTTAACTTCAATACCGCCAATAGCTGGGCTGTGAGTTTGGAAAACACGCTCAACACCAACGCCGTGTGAAATTTTTCTCACGGTAAACGCAGAGTTCAAGCCACGGTTACGTTTTGCAATAACAACGCCTTCGAAAGCCTGTAAACGTTCTTTTGTGCCTTCAACAACGCGCACTTGAACAACAACAGTATCACCAGGACCAAAACTTGGTACATCTTGTTTTAGCTGCGCTGCTTCCAATTCTTGAATAATTTTACTCATTACCACACCCTAATTGATCAACTTCTGTTTTAAATTTTCTAAGCAAAGCGTCTTGCTCTGCAGTTAATTGTATTTTTTCTAGCAAATCTGGCCGCCTTAACCAAGTACGACCTAGCGATTGCTTCATCCGCCAACGCTTAATTTCCGCATGATTCCCACCCAATAAGACTTCTGGTACTGCACCAAAATCAGCCTGTTCTGGCCGAGTGTAGTGAGGGCAATCTAATAAGCCATCGTAATGCGAATCTTGCTTTGCCGAATCTTCATCACCAAGAACACCGGGGATTAACCTTGTTACTGCATCAACAATAATTAATGCAGCCAATTCACCACCGCTAATAACATAATCACCTAAAGACCATTCTTCATCGCAGACATTCTCGATAAAGCGCTCATCGATACCTTCGTAGCGACCGGCGATTAAAATCAATTGTTCAGACTGACTGGCTTCTTGCAATAGTTGCTGGGAAATCAACTTACCCTGCGGACTTAAACAAATAACCCGACAAGACCCTGCCTGATTTTGCTGCTTTGCTTGATTAACCGCATCAAGCAAAGGCTGATATTTCATCACCATCCCAGGACCACCACCATAAGGACGGTCATCAACTGTTCGGTGTT
>CAIZCB010000010.1 GCA_903931355.1 uncultured Pseudomonadota bacterium | reverse complement strand
TGATTTGTTGGTGAATAACTTTCTCAAAATCTACGCTTCATTATTGGTGTTTATTGGTTTATGTACTTGGTGGCTGATTTTAAATGCTGAAAGTCGGCGAGTGGCTTTGGAAGAAACTTCTAAACAGACCCAGTTGTTATTGCAGGAAATTGAAGAACACAAAAAAACCGACCTAAAACTCCAGCAAGCGATACACATGGCCGATACCGCTAATCAAGCCAAAAGTCGTTTTTTAAGCAATATGAGTCACGAAATTCGCTCACCGTTGAACAGCATTGTCGGCTATGCACACATCTTGCACCAAGACGCTAGTATTTCCGAACATCGGCGGCAAGCGGTGGAAACCATCAAGCGCAGTGGTGAACATTTAAGTTCTTTAATTGAAGATATTTTGGACATCGCACGGATTGAAGCGCGTAAGTTTGAACTGAAATATCAGGCGATTAATTTTTCCAATTTTATTGACTATCTGGTCAATACCTACAAAGAGCAGGCCGAAGATAAGGGCTTGAATTTTAACTGTCATATTGTCAGTACTTTGCCGCAACGGGTGCGTGGCGATGAAAAACGGGTCGGGCAGATTTTGATTAATCTGTTGAGTAACGCGATTAAATTTACTTCGCATGGTGAAATTACTTTACGGATTAGTTACAGCGGTGGGGTAGCGACTTTTTATGTGATTGATACTGGTCGTGGGATTGATGAAAAACAGTTACAGCAAGTGTTTCAGCCGTTTACTCGTTTGAATACTTTGACTGGAAATGCGGTGGCAGGTAGCGGTTTGGGCTTAACTATCAGCAAGATTTTGACCGAGGTGATGGGCGGTGAGCTGACGGTGACTAGCCAATTGGGTCATGGTTCGACTTTTGCGGTGCGTTTGTTATTGCCGAGTTTAGCCACGGAAGCCGAGCAAAATAGCGAACTGCCGGTGATTGGTTATCAAGGTGTGCGGCGGAAAATTTTGGTGGTTGATGATCAACGTGACCATCGGCAATTGTTGACTGCGATTCTGGAACCTTTAGGTTTTCAGATTAGCGAAGCTAGTTCGGGCGAATCTTGTTTGTTAAAAGTTCAACGTGAGAAGCCGGATTTGATTTTGCTGGATATTTCGATGACTGGCATTAGTGGTATCGAAACCACGGCTGCTTTGCGTCAGCAGAAATTGACCATGCCAATTTTAATTTTAAGCGCTAATGCTTATTCCAGTGATCGTTTGGCGGCTTTAAATGCAGGTTGTAACGAGTTTCTGTCCAAGCCGCTGAATGTCCGAGAGTTATTAGATAATTTAAAACAATATTTGGCCTTAACTTGGTTATATCAGGCTCCCGTTGAGCCACAGATCAAGCCGGTTGCGGTGAGCGCGATGGAAATTCCGCCAAGCGAATTGGTTCAGGCTTGTATTAATTATGTGCGGATGGGTGATTTATTAGCTTTAAAGCAAACCGTTGATACACTGAGCGTCAGTCATCCGCAATATGCTGTATTTTTCGCTAAACTGAAAAGCTTGGCGAATGAATTTAAAGTGGGTGAGATACGTAAATTATTAAATATTAGTAGACAGGAGTCTTAGTGAATCAGGCATTACCCGCTAACAATGGCACGGTGTTGATTGTTGATGACACGCCGGCTAATTTGGCTTTGTTATCCGATACTTTGTCGGAAGCCGATTATCGAGTGTTAGTCGCCACCGATGGTTATTCGGCGATTGAGCAAATTCAATTCATCAAGCCGGACATTATTTTGCTGGATGTGATGATGCCTGGGATTGATGGCTTTGAAACTTGTAAACGCTTGAAAGCTGATCCAGCCAGCGCCGAAATACCGGTGTTATTTATGACTGGTTTAAGTGAGTTGGATGATTTGTTGCGTGGTTTTAGCGAAGGGGCTTTGGATTACATTGTTAAGCCGATTCGTCCGGCTGAAGTATTGGCGCGGATTGAAGTCCATCTTAGCCAAACCCGTAATCGCTTACGTGCCGAGCGTTTATTGCAACATGTCGATTTTGCGGCGATTTCTGTTAATGCTGAAGGCCAAATTGGTTGGTTAACCTCTGCTGCTGAACAATGGTTGGTGGAGTTTAATCAACAACAAGCTGAGCCTGATCCGTTAATTGCAGTGCAAGATTTATTGCCAACCAAAGTGTTGCAATGTTTTCAAAACTGGTTACAGCGTTTGGCTAAATTGGGCGGCGATGCTGCTGATTTTAAATTGGCTTCGGGGTTTAGTTTAAGCATTAGCTCATGTGAACATGCCGATGAATATCTATTGTTATTGCAGCGTGAGGATGCGGAATGGACGCCAGAAGTGCTCCGCGAAAAACTTAAACTGACCTTTCGCGAAGCGGAAATTTTGATGTGGATTTCCCGAGGTAAAACCAATAAGGAAATTGGCATGATTCTCGACACCAGTCCAAGAACCGTTAACAAGCATTTAGAACATATTTTCGAGAAGCTGGGGGTTTCGACTCGTGCAGCCGCGGTGGCCATGGTGTTGCAAAAAGCTTAAGGATAATAATGGTGGGTGTCGCGGAGAGTCTACTGAGCTGCCAATGACAGCCCAGTAGATGGATAGCAAAAAGCTTAGTAAGTGATAACTTCTGAACCTTTACCCACTAACACAACATCTGCGCCGCGCAATGCGAACAAGCCGTTGGTGACAACGCCTGGGATGTTGTTGATGATTCTTTCTAATTCAACGGGATCAAGGATGCTCAAGTTGTGAACGTCCAAAATTTCGCAGTGGTTGTCGGTGATGTAGTTTTGGCGCAATTCAGGTTGACCGCCTAATTTCACCAATTCTCTGGCAACGAAGCTACGTGCCAATGGCAATACTTCAACGGGTAATGGGAATTTGCCCATCACGTCTACGCATTTGCTGGAATCAACGATACAAACGAATTTTTTGCTGGCACCAGCGATGATTTTTTCACGAGTTAATGCACCGCCGCCGCCTTTCAACATTTTTTTGTGCGGGGTGACTTCATCAGCACCATCAACATAAATTTCCAAATCGCCAGTTTGGTTTAATTCCAAAACAGGGATGCCGATTCTTTGTAAATGTTCGGTGGTTTTGATTGAGCTAGACACTGCGCCTTCGATGTCGTGTTTAAAATCGCAGTCGGCTAATAAATCAATCAAGTGAGTCACGGTAGAGCCTGTGCCCATGCCGATGATTGGCGTGTTCTTTAAATAAGGCAATGCTGCTTGAGCGACTTGTCTTTTTAATTCGTCTTGAGTCATGGTCGATAATCCTGAGGTTTTCTTGAATAAATCTGACACGGCTACGATCCTGTCATTGTGTGGGATAATAACCGATAAAAGCCGATTTCTCAGCAGTTTTTAGGACAATGACACAGAACTACATCGAAAAGATATTGCGGGCAAAAGTTTATGACGTTGCCGAACAAACGCCGCTTGATTTCGCGCCGACGCTCTCTGAGCGCCTGAATAATAAGGTCTATTTAAAACGCGAAGACTTACAACCAGTATTCTCATTCAAACTGCGCGGTGCCTATAACAAGATGGCCTCGCTGACCGCAGAACAAGCCGCAGCAGGCGTGATTGCTGCCTCGGCTGGCAACCATGCTCAAGGTGTGGCGCTGGCTGCTAAAAAATTGGGGATTAAGGCATTAATCGTGATGCCGAAAACCACCCCAGAAATCAAAATCAAATCGGTCAAAGCCCGTGGTGCCAAAATCGTTTTGCATGGCGATTCTTATGATGATGCTTTTAGCCACGCCAAAGAATTAGTCGCTGAAAAAGGCATGACTTTTATCCATCCTTATGACGACCCTGACGTGATTGCCGGTCAAGGCACGGTGGGCATGGAGATTTTGCGTCAACATAATGGCGATATTCATGCGATTTTCGTCCCCGTTGGCGGTGGTGGTTTGGTGGCGGGTGTCGCGGCTTATGTGAAGTTCGTTCGCCCCGAAATCAAAATCATCGCGGTTGAGCCGGATGATGCCGATTGCTTAAATCAAGCTTTAAAAGCCGGTAGCCGAGTGATTTTGGATCAAGTCGGATTGTTCGCCGATGGTGTGGCGGTTAAACAAGTCGGTGAAGAGCCGTTTCGCATCGCGCAAATGTATGTCGATGAAGTGATTACTGTCAGCACCGATGAAATCTGCGCGGCGATTAAAGATATTTTTGATGACACTCGTTCGGTGGCAGAACCTGCGGGGGCTTTGTCGGTTGCGGGTTTAAAACGCTATGCCGAACAATATGGCCTAAGCAATCAAACTTTAGTGGCAATCGATAGCGGCGCTAACATTAATTTTGACCGTTTACGTTATGTTGCTGAGCGGACTTTGGTCGGCGAACATCGGGAAATTTTGTTGGCGGTGACGATTCCTGAAGAGCCGGGTAGCTTCCTCAAGTTTTGCAAAAATCTAGGCAAACGCAGCATTACCGAATTCAATTACCGCTATTTTGATAGCCACAATGCCCAAGTTTTTGTGGGCGTTACCAGTAGCGGTGCCGAGTCTGACCGTCAGCAGCTAATTGAGCAATTGGTTGATGAAGGTTTCGCCGTGACGGATATGACTAACAACGAGCGGGCGAAAGATCATGTCCGGCATATGGTCGGCGGTCATGCACCGGAAGAATTGCATGAAGTGGTGTATAGCTTGCAGTTTCCAGAGCGGCCAGGTGCGTTGTTGAAGTTTCTAATGTCCTTGGGCAGTCAATGGAATATCAGCTTGTTCCATTACCGCAATCATGGTGCAGCGTTTGGTAAGGTGTTGATTGGCTTGCAAATTACTGACAAGCAACGTCCGGCATTTGAGCATTGCTTGGCCTTGTT
>CAIZCB010000009.1 GCA_903931355.1 uncultured Pseudomonadota bacterium | reverse complement strand
CAATAACTTTAATTCCAAGTTTATGTGCCATTAATATTATCGCTTCACATAATGCCATATCAGTAGAATCTTGGGCTAAATTGCTTACAAAACTCCGGTCAATCTTCAAATAATCGATTTGGTATTTTTTAAGATAAGATAAAGAAGAGTAACCTGTACCAAAATCGTCAATCGATATTTGCATACCTGTTGCTCTAATAGCGGCTAATTTGTCGGTGATTACTTGTGTAGCGTTGAGTAATAAACCTTCAGTTATTTCTACCGTAATGGCATCACCTGCTAAATTAATTTTCTTTATATATTCAACCCAATCTTGATTATTATCTGTGCTATGAAATTGAACTGGTGATTTATTGACACTGATTTGAAATTTCGGATTTAAATTTTGACGCCAAATAGCGACTTGATCCGCTACTTGTAGAAATACCCATTGGCCAATGGCTTTAATTGCACCGCAATCTTCGGCTACGGGAATAAAGTCGTTGGGGTTCATCAGGCCGCGGGTTGGATGTTTCCAACGTATTAGTGCTTCGGCCTTTTCAATTTTCCCCGATGCTAACTCAACAATCGGCTGATAAACCAAACTAAATTGATGTTCGGCAATCGCAGTACGTAGATCGTTGGCTAAGCGCAAACGATTTTCAGCAATTGCTTGCATGGCTGGCGTGAAGTAACAAAATTGATTACGGCCTTGTTTTTTAGCCGCATACATGGCTTGGTCTGCTTTATTTAGCAAATCATTAGGTGTATCGGCATCGTCTGGATACATGGCAATGCCAATACTGATAGAAATATAGCATTGTTCGTTTTGCAGTAAGAACGGCTGAGACATGGTTTCTAAAATCGATTGCGCGACCCGTTCGATACCGTTTGAGTTGTGTAAATCGCTCATAATCAAGGTAAATTCATCACCACCGGGTCGAGCTAATGTATCGGCTTCTCGGATACACATTTGTAATCGTTTGGTTGCCTCTTTTAGTAAGTTGTCTCCGGTGTCGTGGCCTAAGGTATCGTTGATGTATTTGAAGTGATCAAGATCAAAAAACATCAAGGCTAACTTTTGATTTTGTCGATGTGCATTAATAATGGCTTGTTGTAATCGATCCATAAATAATCGACGATTAGGTAAGCCAGTTAGTAAATCGATGTGAGCTTGGATGAAAATGGTTTCTTCGGCTTTTTTTCGCTCGGTTATATCCAAAACGGCAATTAAACAGTTTTTACGACTAATATCGACGCTGGCTTGTAATGTGACCCAAATAATATTTTTATTAATCAGTAGCTTTAATTCGCAGCTTTGTACACCATTGTGAACAAATACATGACTCAAGAATTGTCCAAATTCGGGTCTTTGGTCTATTTCAACGGATAAAATAAACTTTTTTCCTATTAATTTAAATCTGGGGCTTCCTAATAAGAATTCGCCACGAAAATTGGTTTGAATAATATTGCTATCAGGATCGAGAATAAAATATGCAATGGGTGCGAAATTGAATAACTCAGAAAAGCGTTCTAAAGCCATTTCTGCTTGTCCTCGTGCATCAAGCAGGGCTTCATTTACTATTTCTAGCTCTATTTGGTGTACTTGCAATTCGTGAACCAAGCGTTTCTGGTCAATTAATTTGCTAAGATAGCTGTCGGTTGTTTGAGCAAGTTTATTTTCTGCACGTTTTCTTAGTTCTTTATCCTCATTATATGTGCTCATTCTAATCTCTAATTGGTTGGATTTTCATCTAAAAAAGTCGGGTCTTAATGTTGGATAATTGATTAATTAGAGCTAGGATAACATGAGAATTAAATCGATATGCTAATCTTAAATATGTATTTGTCGTAAATACGATTATTGTTTAATTGAGAGTGATTGATTAGCTTGTAAGGCAATTTCTAGTTCTTCATCAGTAGCAATAACCAACACAGCCAGTTTCGAGTTGGTTTGGCTAATCAAACCACTGGGTCGGGTTGGTGATTGGTTGTTCTCGCTATCCAGCGCTATCCCAAATAAGCCCATATTTTCACAACATTGCTCGCGTAACCAAGCATCATTCTCACCGATACCGCCAGTAAAAACCAAGGCATCAACTTGGCCTAAAACTGCGAAATAAGCACCAATGTATTTTTTAATTCGATAAGCGTACATCGCCAATGCCAATTGTGCTGATTGATCACCGCTTTCTGCTCGCTGATGAATCGCTCGCATATCGTTTTCACCACAAATGCCTTTGCAGCCACTGTCTTTGTTCAATAGGTTTTCAATCGCTTGGCTAGACAGATTTAAGCAACGGCTTAGATAAAAAATAATCCCCGCATCAATATCGCCACTACGAGTTCCCATCATCAAGCCTTCTAAGGGGGTCATGCCCATTGAGGTGTCAACGCTAACGCCATTGGCAATCGCGCTGACGCTGGCACCGTTACCTAAATGCAGGGTAATCAGATTAGTTTCTTGTAATGGTTTGCCGAGTAATAAAGCCGCTTGTTTGGCGACATAAGCGTGAGATGTGCCGTGGAAGCCGTAGCGTCTGACGCCGTGTTGTTGGTATAAATTGGCGGGTAGGGCGTAGTGATAAGCATAGTCGGGCAGGGTGTGATGAAACGCGGTGTCAAACACGGCGATTTGCGGGGTATCCGGCATTTGCCGACGAGCTTCTTCTATGCCAAGTAAATTGGCGGGATTGTGGAGTGGCGCTAAAGGGCTAATGTTGGCGATTTCAGCTAACACGCTGTCGGTGATTAATGTCGGTTGTTGGAATTTTTCACCACCATGAACCACGCGATGACCGATACAAAATAAACCGTCATTACCGACCACTTTAGTGCTGGACAGCGTGGCAAATAATAGCTGTAAAGCCTGTTGATGATTGGCAATCGGCTGAATAGCGTTCTGGGTGCTGCCATCGCTTAAACTGTAACGGTGCAAGGATTCAGTTTCTGCGATGCGTTCAATCAAGCCGGTTAGCAAGCGGCTTTGATCCTCCAAGTTGATTACGGTGTATTTGATTGATGAGCTACCAGAATTAATAACAAGAGTTTTCATGGCTTAATGTTTATTAGGTGCTGGAGGTGTGTAGCGATTGTCTAAAACTTTATCGATTTTTACCACTAAACTTTCAACGGCTTTTATCGTTAGTTCGGCATTAGTGCCTTTTGATTCGCTGATAAAGTTTCCTACCCATTTACCTGTGCTGACTTTGGCCATATTGCCCATTAAATAAGCAAACAAAAAACTGGGTTTGTGCAAACGGCCAACTAATACATAGTCAGCGTCAAATTGTTTTCCAAGTTCACTCGCCACATCAGGATGATCAAATAAATAACCAATGCCGCTATTGGCTTGATTTTGGGCGCTGGCTGGGATATTTACAATTTCATAACCACCTGTGCGCAGTTCTGCTTCTAGTAGCGGCTTTATTGATGCGGTGCGCTGAATTTCAGCGGGAATTCCTGGCGCTAAAGTTAAATCCTTTAATTCAAAATCCAACACTGCAATTTTTGGGGCGGCGATGGTTTCAAAGCTGATCAGTAACAGAAATAGTAATTGCTTTATCACGAATGACTCTCCTGAGCTTGGATAGCGGTAATAATCACCGTGTTAACAATATCAGTTACCGTACAACCTCGGCTTAAATCATTAACCGGTTTGTTTAGACCTTGCAAAACCGGCCCAACGGCAACTGCACCCGATGAACGCTGTACGGCTTTGTAGGTGTTATTGCCGGTATTCAAATCAGGGAAAATAAACACCGTGGCTTTGCCGGCTACTTCGCTGGCAGAGAGTTTGGTTTTCGCCACTTCAGGATCAACTGCCGCATCATATTGCATCGGCCCTTCCAGTTTTAAATCGGGCCGTAAGCCTTGGGCAATCGCCACCGCTTCACGGACTTTATCCACCGCTTCACCTTTGCCAGAATCGCCGGTTGAATAAGACAGCATCGCGATTCTTGGCTCGATGTTAAACATTTTCGCGGTATCGGCGGCGCTAATCGCAATAGCGGCAAGCTCTTCAGCGCTGGGGTTCACGTTCACCGCGCAATCGCCATAGACCAAAACTTCATCTTCCATACACATAAAAAACACGCTGGAAACGATAGCGGCATTGGCTTTGGTTTTGATGATTTCAAACGCAGGGCGAATCGTGTGTTGGGTCGAATGCACGGCGCCGGATACCATGCCATCGGCATAACCTAAGTGAATCATCAAGGTGCCAAAGTAGCTGACGTCGGCCATTAAATCGAAAGCGGTGTCGTAGACTATGGCTTTGTGTTTGCGGGCTTGGTAATAGCTTTCCGCGAACATCGGCCTTAGTTCAGATAATAACGGATCGATGATTTTGACCTGATCCAGTTTTAGGCCCAAGCTTTGAATTTTCTGCCTAATCTCGGTTTCATTACCGAGCAGGGTAATTTCCACCACGTCGCGCAATAACAAGATTTCCGCAGCCCGCAAAATTCGTTCTTCGCTGCCTTCGGGTAACACAATATGCTGTTTTTGAGCTTTGGCGCGTTGTAGTAATTCATACTCAAACATCAACGGCGTCATTTTATGGCTGACTTTGCTCTGCAAACGTAAACGTAGCGCGGTCAGATTGATATGGTTTTCGATTAACCCCAATGCTTTGGCAATTTTGCGGTCATCTTGCCAACTTAATTGTGGATTGATTTGGCTGACGGCTAAGGCGGTGCTAAAGGTATCGCCAGCCACCGCTAAAACCGGGAACGGCATTTCGCCCAAGCCTGCAATCAGTGATTGGATTTGCGTCGGAATCGCTTGATGGCCGGTTAGTAATAAGCCAGCGATTTGCGGGTAGTTGCGGGATTGATAACTCAATAAACTCGCCAAAATAATGTCAGCGCGGTCGCCTGGGGTAATGATTAAGTCTCCGGCCTCAACGTAATCCAGAAAATCAGGCACTAACATTGCCGCTACTTTGTAATGCAATACTTCACGGTTCAGGGCATGGCTGTCGCCGGATAAAACCTCAGCTTTTAAGGATTCAGCGATATTGGCAATGCTGGGATGATCCAGTGAAGCATCGGCTGGAATTTGATAAACCGGATAGCTCAAAGTATCGACAGGCAAGTTATCAACGCCATTGATCACCACGGCTAGAACGTCACAATCATTTTCCTGCAATACGTGCTTTAAACCCGCCAGTTGGTTTTGCAATTGTGCTTCATCACGATTGGCACCGTGAATTACTGGCATGAGCAGGCAATCTAAATTGTTGGCAATATCGAGATTAAACTCCAATTGGTAAATCGCGTCGCTGCTTTGATAATCGCTGCCAACGCAGACAATTTGATCGCAATGTTCAGTTAAGGCTCGATATTTAGCCAAAATGATTTTCAGCAATTCATCGTACTGATTACTGGCTAATAATTGATGAGCTTGGTCGCTTTGACAGCCGTAAAGCGCTTGGTAAGGCAGATTGTTGGGATAACGATGGCGGATAAAGTCAATCAGTGGATCGACGAGTTCAGTGCTGTCGATAATCGGTCTAAACAGTGTCGTATTGCCAGAATAAGCATTGAGCATTTCTATCAAGGTCAACATGATAGGCGTGTTGTCGCCGTTGCTGTCAACGCTGGTTAGGTAAATGTTGTGTGATTTGGATGGCATAGGGCGTTAAAAGTCTTGTTTAAAAAAGTAAGTACTACAACAAAAGTAAATTGGTAATAGTGCAATTCGTTTGGCAAGCAAGTTAAGGCTTTCCCGTTCGTCCTGAGCTT
>CAIZCB010000008.1 GCA_903931355.1 uncultured Pseudomonadota bacterium | reverse complement strand
TTTTTGATGGTTTTTAATAATTGGCTATAAATGCTCTGACAAGCAAGATCGGCTCGCTGACTTTTTGTTAGTTGTAAATGCAGTTTCGCCGAATAATCTTTAGGTTTTCGACCTTGGGATTTTAAGGCTTTACTAAACACTGATTCTTTACTGGTTGAAATGGTGAATTCTTTGTTAAGAATTTTGATTATCTGACCTAGTTTCTTGTTTTGATTAGGTGCAGCTTCTAATAACAGGCGATTACCAAATAATTCATATTGTTCAAAAGTCAGTTTAGCAATTAAATCGCCATTTTCATCGTTAATGGCAATTAAATAACTATCATAATCAATCGTGCAGATTTTAGTTAAAGCGCGAATCTTTAGAATCGGCTCCAAAATATTGGCGATTTCTTGATTTTCAAATTGCTGTGAGAATTTGGGAATATCCTTTAAGTCGGTTTCAGCGATAAGATTTTCGCTATCAAGACTGCGGAGTAAAAATCTGGATTGTTGTTTTGATCTAATCTGTTCAGCCACTAATTGATGCTTATACAAACGCCAGTCAAAACTATCGTAATAAGATTTAATAATGTACTCAGTCGATAGTATTTGCGTCGGAATCTGTTGGTTTAATTTTTTAACCAATTTTTCCGGTTTGGCAGCGGTATAAAGTTCAATTATTTTCATGGATTAAGCTTGTGTTTATGACTGTTTTTGTCCCGAATCAGCCACTGACTTAATCGTTGTAAACGGCTGAGTTTTTGTTTTTTTGCTGGTTGTTCAACGCTGGTTTGTTCAACTTCAGCTTCAATTTCAATTTGTTGTTCGCTAATCGCTTCGCTGACTGGCTCAACGGTAGTCAAAATGTCTTTAGGTTTGGTAATGCTAAGCAGTTGCCCACAACCGGTATTTAATTGATTCCAGTCATCCGGCAGGCTAATTCTGGCTAAATTGGCGGTGCCTAAAATTTTGTCATCGTCATCAGGAATTAAAGATTCAGCGACTAAATCGATTAATAAATTATCCAAACCGGGGTTGTGACCAACGATTAATACCCGTCGTTTAAATGATGGACAGTCTGCTAAAACACTTTTCAGTGATTCGACAGAGGCTTCATAAATTCGATCATCAAAATACAGCAGTCCGTGTTTTTTAGTTTGTAGACCTTTACAGAGTTTTTCAGCGGTTTCACGCGCTCGTTCGGCTGGCGAGCTGACTATTGAATCAGGGCTTAAATCTTGGCTCAATAGCCATTCACCCATTAATAAAGCCGCTTTTTTGCCGCGTTTTTTTAACGGGCGGTTATAGTCGGCAACCCCTTCTGGCCAATCCGATTTTGCATGACGTAACAATAATAATTCTCTAGGCATGAGCTTAATTATCACGATTGTTAAGTTTAAGGTGTCTTACATCTTCGCCATCAATCATAAAAATGATGTATTCAGCGATATTTCGGCAAGATTCGCCACAATGTTCCAAAGCCTTGAGGATTTCCATAATATTCAAGCTTCTTCCTATTTTTCGGGTATCACTAACCGCTAACTTCAATTGTTGTTTATTGCTGATTTGTAAATCTTGTTCACAACTCCGGCCAAGCTCTAATAAAGCATAAGCTTGGGTCGATTGTCTGTTCCAAAACGCTAAGATTAATTTTTTCAACATGCTTTCGATTAGATTGCCAATGTTAATCAGATCGGCAGGCAGGCCAGAGTTGATGCTGCCTAAGCGCGGTTCGAACAAGGCTAAAACTAAGTGCGCAATTTCAGAAATTTCATCGTTAATTTTTTCCAGTTCGCTGCTGATTTTGGAAATAGAAATCACGGTGCGTAAATCATTTGCGACAGGATTGTGTTTTGCTAACACCTCTAAAACTTCTTTATCAATCTCAATCGCCAGATGGTTGACATGCTTGTCTTGAGCAATGATCTTCAGTGCGGTTTCACAATCTTCATCGCCTAATGCTTTTAATGCCAATTCCAATTGATACAAAATCAAATTGGTCATTTTTAACACTAGCTCGTGTAATTGTTCTAATTCGCCATCAAAACTATGTGAGATATGGGGTGGGGTTAGTGATGTTTCCAGTGCAAGCATGTTAAATCCTGTAAAATCGCATGTCCGGCGACTTTAGTTAGTCAAGGTTACAAGAGTGTGACAGTGACTATTTTGACAGCCAGATATTGGCTTGTTCTATTAGCCACTGAGGAGCATCCAATGCTAAATCATGCCCTGAGCTTGGATGGTAGGCAGAGGGTAACAGAAATTTTCTATGAATAGCAACTGTGCAGTTTGCAGAGACTAGGCGGTCGGCCAAACTGTTAAGTAATAGTACGGGGACTTTGGGTTGCAGGTATTGGGGTTTGTAACGAGCAGCAGCGGTAATTTGCTTAAGGCTGTTGCTTAGGCTGATGGGGCGTTGTTGATGCAATATTGCCCAAGCTTTAGCAATGGTTTGTCGTTCGCTATCGGCTCGATTACTGACCATACGCACAATCGCTAATTCGCGTTGGTAAGCATCATTGCTGGTCAAAGCATTAATAAATTGGCTATAAGCTTGCCAGCGGAGGCGTTGGTAAAACGGGCTGAGGTTGGCAAAACTGGTGTTGATTAAAATCGCTGATTTAATCTCTTGCGGGTAACGCTGCAGCCATTCCCAAGCCACCATGCCGCCTAATGAAACCGCCAGCAAATGAATGGGCTGATTGAGTAAGCCATCTGTTATCGCTTGTTGGCGAGTGGCTTCTAATATGGCTTCAATTCGGTTGGGACTGGTTTGTTGATAAAAGCGTCCGGTGCCGGGTAAATCTAAGCTGTCGATTTTAAGCGTTGGTAATGCCGCCTGCATTTGTGGCACAAACTCGCCCCAATGTCCCGATTCCCGCGATAAACCGCGCAACAATAAGCAGTTAGACATACCAGTTTTCTAAGCCGTTTTGATGATGGTGTTGACGCTGTTGCTGACTTAAATCGGTCCATTTTTCTGGATACAGCGCCGCGCGAAACAGAAAATCAAACAGGGTTAAGTGGCGGCGCAAAATCCGTTGTTGGCGGTGTGGCAACACCGGATGAAACAAGCCGTGACGCAAAAATAAGTGCATCGGGTTTTTCCGCAACCATTGCCAAGAACCCATTTCCAGCGTCAGCGGCATAAAGTGATCGGTTTGTTGATTTTGTTGCCAGAACTCGTCGTAGAGATAATCCCAAAGGTCGCCGCTGATTACATATTCTTGGCTCATCGGTTCGATTTTATAAAAATGATGCGGGTAGCATTGGTCGAACAAAGCTTTAAGAGCATGGGCTTCGGCTAAGGATGGAAACGGAGTTTTACGCGAGGCATAAGGGAACCACAAACGATCTTGAATCCCAAATCCCGAATGTAAATCCACCGCAATCAATAATGACGAGCGCTGTAATTGCTGGCGTACCACTTGGCATAAGGCTTGTGCTTCGGCTTCCATCACCGCTTGTTCACCGCGATACCACGGTAAACGTGGGCTGATGCGATGCCCGCTATAAAGCTTGGTTTTACCGACGCCTTCAATCGGTGCGTTACGCATTAAATCGACGCCGTTACCATTGCAACGGGTGCCGTAAAACACCCCGACCGGATTGATAATCGGCACAAACAATAAACGGGCGTTTTCCAAGCGCCGATTCAGCTCTTGATCCCAGTCCAGCAAATTCGCCAAGGTTTGCAGATAAGCCAGTAACACTTCGGTGCCGATTTTTTCCAAACCATGCACGCCACCAAAATAAGCAATCACCGGTACATCATCGCGCTGTGAACCGAGAGCGATGCTATAAATGGGAAATTGCTGATCTCGATAGCTAATCGTCTCCAGCACCTCAACTTGCGCCCGATCTCCGAGCTGTTGAATGATGGCGTCAAGTTGCTGCTGTTCGACTAAAACACTGTTCATGATTTAGTCGGTCAACGATTTTTCGATATAACGCTGGCGCTTTTTCGGGGCGATTTTGTCGATTTCCACCATTACCAAGCTGTCGATGCAGTTGTTAAAGTCGGGATCGATGTTGAAAGCGATAAAGTGACAGCCATCATCAACGCACAACTCTTTGTATTGTTTGTAAAGGGTCGGCACTTTGACGCCCAATCGTTTTAATTCGCTATTCAGGGTTTTATAGCTGGTGGCGTAATCGTGATTAAACTCACCGGCGGCAAATTGTTGGCATTGCTCAGAAATCACAAACGGCATTCGCGCTTGCGCAGTCGGAAAGCCCGGTGTTGATTGTTGTTGGTAAAAACCAATAATCAATTCTTTGGCTAATTGCGGATAAGCATTGCTCAAGCTGACTGGGCCAAACAAGTATTTAATCTCTGGTTGTTCACGCAAATAAGCGCCGATGCCATACCAAAGATAATCCAAGCTATGTTGTCCCCAATAGCGCGGCTGCACAAAGCTACGGCCTAATTCGATACTATTAGGTAAATAGCTAGCCAACTCGCCTTGTAAATCAAACAAGCTTTGCGTGTAAAAACCGTCAATGCCGTGGCTGGCGAGAATTTTTGGCCCTTCACCGACTCGATAAGCGCCGACAATTTCCAAATCATTGTCATCCCACAGCACGATGTGGCTGTAATAAACATCGAATTTATCCAAATCCAAAGCAAGGCCAGTGCCCTCTTCGACGGTTCTGAAAGTTAATTCCCGCAAGCGAGCAATTTCTTGCATCACCGGACAATCATCTTGGAATTGATAGAGAAAAATCTTTTTGCCATCGCGGGTTTCGCCGAGTAAGCGTGATTGGAACAAAGCCTTTTTCACCGCTTTAGCATTCGCGGGATGTACCACGGTAGCAAAAGTATCAAACAACGGGGTTTTGTGTTTTTTGCCAAGATTTAAAACGTGTTTTCTAAAGCGTTTTGCCAGTTGTTTGTTGTTTTCGTCACTATTGGCAATTGCCGAATAAGGAATCGGTGCGCCGACCTGAAACTTGATGGATTGGTTCTTTTTATTGAACATTTCCTTGACCAGCAACATCGTGCCTAACGGCTTGTAGAGTGTCGATGCGCTGTAAAACAAAGCCGAGTTTTTAGCTTTAATATGAATCGGCAAAATCGGTGCTTGTGATTTGTGCGCCAATTTCAAAAAGCCACTTTGCCAATCACCATCGCGTACACCTTTCGGGGTAATCCGCGATACTTCGCCAGCGGGGAACATAATGATCGCTTCTTCATTTTCCAAAGCATCCAACATGATTTTGTAAGTGGCTTTCAGTTGCTTTTTATCGGTCAAAACATCGACCGGTAAAAATACCGATTCTAAAGGCTGCATATGTGACAACACTCGATTAGCAACAATCCGCACATCAGGACGCACCGAGCGAATCAGCTTAACCAAAGCCAAACCATCCAGCGTACCAATCGGATGATTGGCGACGATAATTAAACGACCTTCGGCGGGGATGTTGTTATAGGCATCATTGTCGATGTGATAGCTAAACTTGAAATAATTCAACAACTTGTCAAGAAAGGCAAAGCCACGCAGATGCTGGTTTTTGCGAATCACCTCGTTAAAATCATCTTGGTGAATCAGCTTTTTTAAGGCGTTAACCACTAATTTGTTGTCTTTACCCAGCTTAAAATCGGGATAGGTTTCTTTCAATATGCGTTCAGCATCAATCATCTTGTTTCCTAGCTACTTAATTGTTGCTAGAGATTGTGGCAAGCAAATATGACAGAAATGTGAAATGTCATAATTGAGGGGATGGTTGGGGGGTAGGTTATTGGAATTTAAGCTTTTTCCTTAACCAAGAAGGATTTTTGCGGCAATCAAGTACTGCATAGATTCGAGCTGTTTGGTTTTCAATCTGGTAGTAAATGGCAAATGGAAATCGCTTGGATAATAAGCGGTAATAGTTATTGAAATATCGCTGATGAACACCAGCGTTAATTACGAGTGAGTCAATGTCGGAAAACAGCGAATCGAGAAAATAAGCACCTAATTTTTCGGCTTGTTTTTCATAAAACGCATAGCCTTCGAGCAAATCTTCCTGTGCGCTACTGAGTATCTCGATTTTCATCCGATTCGGTTGAGAATCTGTTTTTTTGCCTCATTCCAATCAACAAACTGATCCTGCTGATTTTCCAGCGATTTTTCGCGCTGTAGCAATAAATCTTGATGCCAAGTTGGTGAGGTAATATCTTGAGATTGCTGAGTTAAGTTTTCCCAAAGTGTTTCCATCATTTGAATTTTTTCGCTAACGCTCATAGTCGTTAACGGTAAGCTATAAGCCATAGCAATTTCCTCTTAATCTACTTAGCTGAAACTATAGATATTGATTAGGGGCCTGTCAAAACAATCGACTGTCATTCTGTTGTCACAAATCCAAACGACATCTTCGGCATGGCGCTC
>CAIZCB010000007.1 GCA_903931355.1 uncultured Pseudomonadota bacterium | reverse complement strand
TATCCAAACCCACTACGTTACGATTCATTTAGGACTCCTCTTTGCCCCGTTTTAATTGTCTGGTGCATTGTGACACCGTTGGGTGTGGAGAGGAGTCCATGTCATCATCCTATAAGTCGAACCATTAATGAAATCCCATCATCCATAACCCGTTAAACTACCCGCCAAAAACTCAATCCACAATCATCAATGAACCAACGCATATTTACCCAAGGCTGGGACGATTACCAATTACTTGACGCGGGCAACGGCCAGAAACTGGAACGCTGGGGGCAGGTTTTAACCATTCGCCCTGAGGTCAATGCTTATTTCAAACCCGATCAAACCCTACAACAATGGCGCGAGCGGGCGGATTGGGAGTTTGTCGAAACCAGCAATCAAGCCGGTACTTGGCAAGCTTTGAAACACCATGCGCCTAGCCAATGGCAAATCAGCTATGGCAGCTTGAAGTTTCAATTAGAACTGACCCGTTTCAAGCATCTTGGCTTATTTCCTGAACAACGCACTAACTGGGATTTCATCGCCGAGCATTTACCGGCTGATGGGCGTTTTTTGAATCTGTTTGCTTATACTGGCGCGGCTTCTTGCGTGGCGCGTCAAACCGGTGCGGAAACTTTGCATGTTGATTCGGTTAAACAATTAATCAGCTGGGCGAATGGCAATATGCAGCTTAGCGATTTGAGCGATATTAAATGGGTGAGGGAAGATGCTTTGAAGTTTGTCGAGCGTGAGCTGAAGCGCGGCAAGACTTATGACGGCATCATCATGGACCCGCCAGCTTGGGGGCTGGGGGCGAAAGGTGAGAAATGGAAGTTGGAGCATAAATTAGAAGCTTTGCTGGCGAGGGCGCAGGATTTGTTAGCGCCGAATGGTTTTTTGATTTTGAATACTTATTCGCCGAGTATTAGCTTGGCTGATATGCGTGATTTGGCGAATCGGTATTTTAAGGCGAAGGATGTGGTGGTGGCGGAGCTTTGGATGCAGACCAGTACGGGGAAGGATTTGTATTATGGGAATTTGTTGCGGGCGGTTAAGTGAGTTTTTGACAAGGTTTCGCGTTGCGAGGCTTGTTTGATGTCGGTTCTCGCACCGACGATAGGAGAATGACTTTTCTTTGTTTGGGTAACCAAAAGAAAGCCTATCCGCCCGCCGCTTGCTTCCTGCCCCTTTGCCAACTCGCTGTACCTATGCGGAGAAATTAGCCATTAGTGAAAATTCATTTTTATATGCAAAAAAATTAATTATTGATGCAATTCAACGATGATTATTGACGGTTGAAGGAATAACGTTGCCGCTAGCCTGTAAATTGATCGCCTCTGGATGCATTATGTAATGTTGCCGCAGACAATTCGCCAATGCTCGCTTGCTATCATCTTCAACTAAGCAGATGTCAGTTGCAGGTAGACAAGTCAGAATGTTCTGCAGTAACTGATCCTGTGGCGCTGGCATTTTCTGCACCCAAGACGCCAGCAAGCCACGATTTATGGGTGATGGCAACGATGCCAGGATGCCGATATCGTTTTGATCATGCACCAATAAGCCCGATGTGGTTCCTCGATCTAGCGTTAGTACCTGAAACAAATACAAGGTGTGGTAATCAAGCTGCTTTTTCCGATGCTCGTCGGTTGGTAAGGTACGAGTTTCAAGGGCGGAAGACAAAATATCGCAATAAGTATCAATAGCGGCCTCACCGACCGTCTTTGCCAGTTCTAAATCAATATTGAAATCATCGCTGAAATAGTTTTCCAAATAAAAATGGGTTACCCCGCGATGACGTCCCAGTACTGGAATATAGAAATAACAATCACCCTGTACAGCAGCTTCATGATACTGTTTCGGCGCAGCTTGCCTGAGTTTTTCGACAAACAAATCCTTATCAGCATCATGTTCGTTAGATGGGTTTAGGTCGGCCATTACACGCCAATAACCACAGCCATCTTTCATTTCGGTCCAACTGATGTGAATATGCACCGAAGGTGCCAACGGATTGTCGGGATGGATAATGGTCGAAATCGCTGAAGCAGAAGCCAGCTTTTTGGTCTCATCATCGTCATACTGAACATGAGAGATATTGACAGAAGCTCGATTGAATATCGTATTGTCGGTAGCCATAAAGCGCATGCCACCACCATGCTTACCATCGTCACGCAACCATTCTATTGGCACAAAAGGATTGCCATTGCCGTACTTGTCGCCAATTTCGTTCAAACGACTAACAAAACGTTGTTGCAAGTCACAAACCAATGAATAGGCCAACTTAGCTTGAGATGATTTTGCATTTATTATGGTCATTTACGGCTGTTTCCTTCTCAGTGATGAAGACATATCTATTGTTGCATGAGCCGATGTGCCAACACTAAAGCTCGACACATCAAGGTACAATTATAATTAAGTTGCGACTAACCTTGCCCCAAAAAATCTCACCGTGGGTGTCCTAGATTTTGTGTAAACGGGGGTATGTGGTGTTAAAAAGCACAATGGCTGTTCGCGGATTAAGTTAAGCGTTTTCTTGGAAAATCAAGTAGGGTGGATGCGCTGCGCTTATCTACCCTACTCAACAGTAATTTGAAACATTGAAGGGCGGGATGAATATCCCGTCCTGCTAGTGCTTTCCAAGCCGGCTGGGCCAGATTGGAAAGTTATTAATGATGACCTGAATGCGATGGTGGGTTTGATGTTATATCGCTATTACGCAAGATATAACGCTCTGCCAATTTACCAGTCACTTTGTTGCCGCTGTTATCCAATTGAATCAGTGAGTTTTCACCTATTAAATATTGTTGGCTATTCGCGGTGGTGCTGTTGCGTGGGGTTAAGACGATGGTGTTGCTGGTTTTGTTGAAAGCAAATTTACCTTTTTCGACAAACTCTCTTTCCGATTTGCCAA
The DNA here is from genome assembly GCA_903931355.1 of uncultured Pseudomonadota bacterium. Classification (GTDB taxonomy): domain Bacteria; phylum Pseudomonadota; class Gammaproteobacteria; order Methylococcales; family Methylomonadaceae; genus Methylomonas. The sequence continues at coordinate 1,056 of CAIZCB010000007.1, read as the reverse complement.
CGAATTGGGTCATTAAGATATAGCTACCGTTTTTGTTCAAAGCCAAGGTGGTTTTCACGCCGATGCAATCTGCACAAGGGATAAAGCCGGTGTAAATGCCTGGCCATTCAAAGTTTTCTTCGGCAGCATGATTATGCGTGTCGGCATGTTCCGCTGCTGGGGTTTCTGCAAAGGCTGGGTTGATCGTCGAAACAGCACCCAGCAACAGTGAAAAACCCAAAATAGCTTTAATTTTTGTTTGCATACTTGCTCCTCAGCAAAGTGATGGTAAATAGCGATAGGGCTTTGGAGATTAAGCCTTTTTCACAAACTCAGATTTTAATTTCATCGCGCCAATGCCGTCGATTTTGCAATCAATATCATGATCGCCGTCAACCAAACGGATGTTTTTAACGCGGGTGCCGACTTTAACCACCAATGATGAACCTTTGACTTTCAGGTCTTTAATCACGGTGACAGTGTCGCCGTCTTGCAGGATATTGCCGTTTGAATCTTTAATCACCTTGGCATCGTCATTGTTGTCGTTGCTGCCGTCTGCTGACCATTCGTGGGCACACTCGGAACAGATGGTCATGTTGCCATCATTGTAAGTATATTCAGAGCCGCACTTTGGGCAGTTAGGTAAATCGGTCATAGCTGTTTCCAATAGGTAAAAAGTGTAAATAAGGGCTTAGGGTATCAAACTATTGCCGAATTTAGCTGATTTGCGAACAGCCGCTTTTCGGTGCCGCAGTTTTGCTTAAATGATTCGGCAGCCTAAACGACCAGCGGCTAATCAATGCCATCAACAATAAAGCCACGGCCACTATCGGCACTAATACGTTTAAAGTTGCTTGGCTGGCGCTGGCGTCCCATAAAGTTAGCGAGGTGTTTAGCGAGCGGTTAGACGGCAAGATAAACGGGAACATGGTGAAGGCGGTAGTCAAAATTGTCATGGTGACAGCGACGGAACTGCTTAGAAACGCCCAGTAATTGCGTTCAATTTTCGACAACCACAAGCCTAATCCAGCGCTGATAATCGCCAAACTCGGCAGTGCCCAAACCATGTATTGATGT
>CAIZCB010000006.1 GCA_903931355.1 uncultured Pseudomonadota bacterium | reverse complement strand
TCGTCCATTTCCCCAGCGTCCAAACCCATTAATAAACTCAAGGCTTCATCAACATTGGAAACCGCGTAAATCGCGAATTTGCCTTGTTCAACCGCTTCAATCACTGGTTGTTTCAGCATTAAATTACGTTTATTTGAGGCGGGAATAATGACTGCTTGTTTGCCGGTTAAGCCACGCGCGGCGCAGAGGTTGAAGAAGCCTTCGATTTTTTCATTCACCCCGCCAATGGCTTGTACTTCGCCGTATTGGTTGATCGAGCCGGTTAAGGCAAAGCCTTGTTGAATCGGTAGGCGAGTTAAGGCTGAGATTAGGCAGCAAAGTTCGGCTAGTGATGCGCTGTCACCGTCGATGTGGCCGTAGGATTGTTCCATGGCGATGCTGGCGGAGATGGCGAGTGGGAATTGCTGGGCGTAGCAGTGGCCGAGGTAGCCAGTCAAAATCATCACGCCTTTGGAGTGTATCGGTTGGCCGAGTTCGACTTCGCGTTCAATATCGACAATCCCCCGTGAACCGGGGTAAACGGTGGCGGTGATTCTAGCCGGTGCGCCAAAGCTGCTGCCACCAATGTCGAGTACGGTCAGGCCGTTGAGCTTGCCAATCGCTTCACCGTCGCTATCGATCAAAATAATCCCTTCCAGCATTTCTTCCAAAATTTCTTCGGCAATCCGGCCATTGCGAGCTTCGCGGGCGGCCAGTGCGGTTTCGATTTCAGCTTGGTCGAGTTGTTGGCTGTCGCTGTTGAGTAGATTAGCTTCGGCAATGATTTCTAGGCAATCATTGATGTGGGCTGACAAGCGTTGTTGATTTTCGGCCAAGCGGCAGCTGTGTTCGATTAAGCAACGTAGTGCATTGTTAGTTAACGGTTTGCTGCCCGCATCACGGGCTTGGCGGTTCATCAAGGCAATGAATTCGCTGATGTTGTCGGTGGTGGCTTTGATGTGGTCATCAAAGTCGGCCAGTACCCGAAACATTTCTTTAAATTCGCTATCCAGTTCTTCGAGTAGGTAATAAACGTCACGGGCACCGACCAGAATGATTTTGACATTCAGTGGTATCACCTCAGGTTTTAAGGTGATGGTGTTGATGCCTTGTTCGGCGTAAGGTGATTCGATTTCTATCCGCCCTGCTTTCAGTGCGCGTTTTAGACCTTCCCAGACGAACGGATAAGTAATCAGTTTGTCGGCATCAATAATCAAGTAGCCGCCGTTGGCGCGGTGTAGTGCACCTGGGCAGATACGGCGGTAGTTGGTGACTAAGGTGCCTTGGTCACTGCTGTATTCAATGCGACCAAACAGGTTTTGATAAATTGGGTGTGGCTCGTAAACCACCGGTGCGCCGCCGTTGTCGTGTTTGCTATCGACCAAAATATTGGGCAGATATTGCTCGCTGAGCAGTTGGCGTTTGGCGGCGGTGTCGCGTCCATCTTGGTTGCGACTTGGCATTAAGTAGTCGGCGATGGTGTTGTTGAGGCTTTTTTCGATCTCGGCTAAATAGGTGATTACGTCGTCAACGTGCCGGTATTTGCTGTTAAGTTCGGTAAAAAGCGGTTCTATCGCTTGTTTGATGGTTTCGCTATCCAGTTGGCGTAATTCTTCAACTAGGTTTTTGCGCCATTGCGGGAGTTCGCTTAAAACTTCGGCTAAATAGTCTTCTAATGCTTCGCTGTGTTGATGAAATACTTCGCGCTCGGCTTGCGGCAGCAAGGTGAATTGTTCTTCGTCGAGGGCTTTGTCATTGCGAATCGGTAAGAAGGTGATGGAATCGCTGTCGCGGTAGAGAGCGACATCCATATCACGGGCTTTGGCATCAACTAGATTGATAGCAGTGTTGTAGCGTTGGTTGAAGCGGCGCTCGATGGTAGTTTTTTTTTGTTGGTAGCTGGGGCTTTCAAATGCCGAAGGAAAAGTGACCAGTAAATCATCAATCAGTTTTTCAATGTCTTTGCAGAAACTATTGCCTTCGCCAGACGGTAGTTGAATCGCCACTGGTTCGCGGGGATTTTCAAAGTTTTCGACGTAGGCGTAGGACAACGGTGATTCTTGTTGTTGGGTGTAATCAGACAGGTAGTGATTGACCATGGATAGTCGGCCTGTGCCTGGGTTGCCCATTACGAAAATGTTGTAACCCGGGGCTTTCATTGCGACACCAAATGCTAATGCTGATTGGGCGCGGGTTTGGCCTAGGATGCTGTGATTGTGTGGTTTTGGTGCGGGAATTTCGGTGGTATCAATCACCAGCTTGAGTGCTGTAGCGGGCAGTTTAAGATGTTCGAGCATGGTGACCTTAGTGGTTATCTTCAACCGAGAGCATGTGGTGCATACGTTCGGCTTTGGTTTTTAGGTAATCGATATTGTCGGTATTGGTGTGGGTTTGGATGGCAATTCGTTGGTTAACGCTAATGCCAAGCGCGGTTAGGTCGTCGATTTTTTGGGGATTATTGGTAATCAGTGCCACGGAACGGATTTTTAAGTTGTTCAGTATTAGTGCGGCGACGTCGTAGCGGCGTTCATCGGCTAAGTGACCGAGTTCTAAATTAGCGTCAACCGTATCCAAGCCTTGGTCTTGAAGATTGTAGGCTTTGAGTTTCTCGAATAAACCTATCCCCCGCCCTTCTTGGCGCAGATATAGCAAGACGCCAAAGCCTTTTTGGTTGATTAGATCGAGCGCCATGTCGAGCTGTTCGCCACAATCACAACGACGTGAGCCGAGAACGTCACCGGTAAAGCATTCGGAATGAATCCTGACGGGCACATTGTCTTTGTCTGCCACATCGCCTTTCACAAAAGCCATGTGCTCTTTGTCATCTTGGTTGTTGCGGTAGTAGTGGAGAGTGAATTCGCCGTGTTTGGTGGGAATTCGGGTTTGAACTTTGTCTTCTATTGATAATTTCACAGCGATTGGAATCCTTGATACGCGGCTTTAAGCGGCAAAAGCGTTGAAGCCTTTTTCAATCACCTTAGACAAAGTGATTGAGAAAGGCTCCAAGCCTGAGTGTTTTGCTTTGCGCTGATACTTGCGTTTGTCGGCGAAAATTTGCGCTTTATTAAATTGGTGGGCGAATTTTGCGACCGGATTGTGGGTAGGTGGATTATCTACGCCTTTGGCTTTGGGTTGTTTTCTCATGCTTTTTTCTCGATAAGCTATTAAAATGAAGCTTTTATTTGAACATAGATTGCCTGTGAAATTCCAGAAAGACTTTGATGTGATCGTAGTGGGTGGTGGTCATGCTGGCACTGAGGCTGCATTAGCGGCGGCGAGAACTGGCGCCCAAACCTTGTTGTTGTCACAAAACATCGAAACTTTAGGGCAGATGAGTTGTAATCCGGCGATTGGCGGGATAGGCAAAGGTCATCTGGTTAAAGAGGTCGATGCGCTGGGCGGAATTATGGCGCAGGCAATTGATAAAGGCGGAATTCAGTTTCGGATTTTGAATGCCAGCAAAGGCCCAGCGGTTCGGGCGACGCGAGCGCAAGCAGATCGACAGTTGTATAAACAAGCGGTGCGTTCTGCGCTGGAAAATCAAGACAACTTGGCGTTGTTTCAGCAAACCGTGTCAGATTTGATTGTCGAAGGCGAGCGCGTGACTGGGGTTAAAACCCAAATGGGTTTGGAGTTTAATGCCAAATCGGTGGTTTTAACGGCTGGGACTTTTTTAGCTGGCCGAATTCATATTGGTTTAGAAAATTACAGTGGCGGTCGCGCTGGCGATGCGGCGTCGATTGCTTTGGCTGAGCGTTTACACGAATTGCCGTTTCGGATTGGTCGTTTAAAAACCGGTACCCCGCCACGAATTGATAGCCGCACCATTGATTACAGTAAATTGCAGGAACAGCACGGTGATACGCCTTTGCCGGTTTTCTCTTTTATGGGTAATCGCGAACAACATCCACAGCAAATTTGCTGTCACATCACTCGCACTAATAGCGAAACTCACGACATTATTCGTTCTGGATTAGATCGTTCACCAATGTATTCGGGGATTATCGAAGGCGTTGGCCCACGTTATTGCCCATCGATTGAAGATAAAGTGGTGCGCTTTGCTGATCGTGATTCACATCAGATTTTTGTTGAGCCGGAAGGTTTAAATACTACTGAGGTTTACCCTAACGGTATTTCCACCAGTTTGCCGTTTGACGTTCAATATCGCTTTATTCGTACCATGTTAGGTTTTGAAAAAGCTGAAATTGTCCGTCCGGGTTATGCAATTGAATATGATTTTTTTGACCCGCGTGATTTGAAATCGTCGCTGGAAACTAAGCATATGCAAGGCTTGTTCTTTGCTGGGCAAATCAACGGTACAACCGGTTATGAAGAAGCCGCGGCGCAAGGTTTGATTGCGGGTTTAAATGCAGCGCGTTTGGCGATGGATTTAGAGCCTTGGTGTCCTGGCCGTGAAGAAGCGTATATTGGCGTGATGATTGACGATCTAATCACTCGCGGTACTGCTGAGCCATACCGTATGTTTACCAGTCGTGCCGAATACCGTTTGCAGTTGCGTGAAGATAACGCTGATTTGCGTTTGACTGAGCAAGGTCGGGCATTGGGTTTGGTTGATGATGCGCGTTGGCAGCGTTTTGAGGAAAAACGTGAGGCGATTGCTAATTTGCAAGGCAAGTTGGCGAAAAAATGGATTAGAGCCGAAACCGATGAGGCGGCATTGGCTGAGCAGTTGTGGGGTAAAAAGCTGCTGAGAGAAGCCAGTTTGATGGAAATGTTGCGTCGTCCTGAGGTGGATGTCGAAAACTTGCTGCAATTTAGTGATGAAACTGATGTTGATGAGCAAGTGGCTGAGCAGGTGGCGATTCAAGCCAAATATGCTGGTTATATTGATAGACAACAAACCGAAATTAATCGCACCTTGCGTTATGAGCATTTAAAACTGCCGGAAAATGTCGATTACACTGCGGTGTCAGGGTTGTCGAATGAAGTCAGTGAAAAATTAAGAAAACAACGTCCGCAAACTTTAGGTCAAGCGTCGCGGATTCCTGGTATTACTCCGGCAGCAATTTCGTTGTTGTTAGTGCATTTAAAAAAGAAAACTGCTTAATGGATATTTGTCGTCAGACACTTTGCCAAGGCCTTGAGGCTTTGCAATTACCGCTGAATGAGCTGCAAGTTGAGCAGTTGTTGAAGTTTATCAAGCTGATTGAAAAATGGAATAAGGCTTATAACCTGACTGCGGTTCGCGATTTGCGGGAAATGGTTAGCGTGCATTTGTTGGATAGCTTGGCGATTTTGCCGCATATCAAGCCTTCGACGATTGCCGATATTGGCACTGGCGCTGGGTTGCCAGGGATTCCATTAGCGATTGCCCTGCCCGATTGTCAATTTACCTTGGTCGATTCCAATTCTAAGAAAACCCGCTTTGTTCAACAGGCTGTATTGGAATTGCAGTTAAAAAATGTAGAAGTGGTGCATAGTCGGGTTGAGTTATTACAACCTAAACATTTATTTTCTACCGTTATAAGTCGTGCTTTTGCCAGTATGCCGGATATTTTGGCTTTAACTCAGCATTTGCAAG
>CAIZCB010000005.1 GCA_903931355.1 uncultured Pseudomonadota bacterium | reverse complement strand
GCCTTCAAGTGCTAACAATTCAGTGCTTGGCTCAGAAGTTTCAATTTTCTCTTCAGAAGCGATGGCTTTAATTAATAAAGCATCTTTGGCGCGACTGCGTAAAGCATCGACTAACTCTTGGTCGAAGCCTTCGATTTCCATCATTTCTTCCGCTGGAATGTAAGCGATTTCTTCGATGTTGCTTAAACCTACTTCAACCAAAATTGAGGCGATTTCTTCATCGACATCTAATAAATCGATAAATTCTTGCTTAGCTTTAGCGATGGTTTCATCTTGGTTTTTATCGACTTGAGCAGCATCGTGAATGTTTAATTCCCAGCCTGTCAATTCGGTTGCTAACCTTACGTTTTGGCCACCACGACCAATCGCTTGCGATAAGCTGTCTGTGGCTACGGCAACTTCCATGCTGTGTTTATCTTCGTCAATCACAATCGACTGGATTTCAGCGGGTGCCATTGCGTTGATCACAAATTGAGCATCGTTTGGATTCCATAAGATGATGTCAACTCGTTCGCCGGCTAATTCGTTAGAAATGGCTTGAACCCGTGAGCCGCGCATACCAACGCAAGCGCCGATAGGGTCGAGTCTTGGATCGTTAGCTTTAACAGCGATTTTGGCTCTTGAGCCTGGATCGCGAGCTGCGCCCATGATTTCAATTAAACCTTCGCCAACTTCTGGCACTTCAAGGCGGAATAGGGCGGTTAATAATTCCGGTGCGGTACGGCTAACGAACAATTGTGGGCCGCGTGGTTCTAAACGAGCGGCTTTTAGATAACCACGAACTCTATCGCCCATACGCACAGGTTCTTTAGGGATCATGTCTTCGCGAGCAATATAGGCTTCGATGTGGCCGCCTAAATCTAAGTAAACACTGCCTTTTTCGATACGTTTAACGACGCCAGTCACTAAGTCACCAACGCGGTCTTGATAAGCTTCGACGATTTTACGGCGCTCTGCTTCGCGAACTTTTTGGATAATAACTTGTTTAGCGGTTTGCGCGGCAATCCGGCAGAAAGCAACTGATTCAACTTCTTCTTCAACGAAGTCGCCAATTTCAATATCTGGATTTTCGAATTGTGCGGCTTCGAGCAAAGTTTGCCAGCCTGGAAATTCGACGTCGCCATTAATTTCAGGGTTAACCTCAACAACCTGCCAGCGACGGAAGGTTGTGTAATCACCGGTGTGGCGGTTGATGGAAACCCGAGCTTTAACTGGGTTTTCATAACGTTTAACGGTCGCAGCCTCCAGCGCAGACTCTATTGCCTGAAAGATAATTTCTTTGTCGATTTCTTTTTCGTTAGCAAAAACATCTGCTACCAAAAGAATTTCTTTATTTGCCACTGCGACCTCCTTTATTTAATAAGTATTCCGGCACCAAACGCGCCTTGCTCATTGCCTGAAATGGAATTTTGTAAATCTGTTCGCCTTCTTTAATCAAGACATCTTCATTTTCGACACCAGTAATTTCACCGGTGATTTTGCGGCGATTGTCGATAGCTTTGAACAAGTTAATCGTTACTGTGCTGCCGACATATTGTTGAAATTGACTGAGTTTAAAAAACGGTCTGTCTTCGCCAGGCGAGGAGACTTCTAGGTGGTAATTGCCTTGAATAGGATCTTCAACATCTAAGACACCACTGATTTGGTGACTGACTTTGCTACAGTCTTCAAGCAGAATGCCGTTTTCACCGTCAATGAAGATCCGCAACATGCCGTGAACGGGGTGAGGGCTGTACTCGATACCCACGCACTCATAGCCAAGACCTTCAACAATTGGTTCAATCAAATCTACCAAGTGTTCAGGAGCTTGTTTCATTATCGCCTCGTTTTTTAAAACCCAAAAAAAAAGAGCCTCTGGCTCTTCCCTGTAAATAACCAATTATCCAAAAGCTAAAGCCCAGAAAATAAAAAACCCCATAAAGGGGTTATTTAAAAAACATGGTGCCCAGGGGCGGAATCGAACCGTCGACACGAGGATTTTCAGTCCTCTGCTCTACCGACTGAGCTACCTGGGCT
>CAIZCB010000004.1 GCA_903931355.1 uncultured Pseudomonadota bacterium | reverse complement strand
TGGGAAGTGGCGGTGATTGCTCATGCTTTGGCGTTGATCAAAAACCGTTATTTCGACGGCAATCTCGATGCCAACGCGATTGCCACCGCCGCGCTGTACCACGATGCCAGCGAAGTGATTACCGGCGATTTACCAACCCCAATTAAATATCACTCGCCCTCTATCCTGAAAGCCTACAAACAAATCGAACAACAAGCCGAGCTGGAATTACTCAACTTATTGCCCGATGCCTTACAAGCCGACTACCAAGCCTTGCTAATCCACAGCGAATTGCCAGAACAACACAGCAACATCATCAAAGCCGCTGACCGTATCGCTGCTTATTTAAAATGCCAAGCCGAATTAAAAGCTGGGAATGGTGAATTTGAAATCGCCGAACAGCGGATTGCTGAACAAATTCGAAACACAGAACAACCGGAAGTGCGATTTTTTATGCAAACCTTTGTGCCTAGTTGTGGGCTAGCCTTGGATGATTTAATTCCTCGTCGCTAAAATCAATCTCCAAGACCGAGCATTTCTTTAGCATGCGCCAAGGTATTTTCGGTAATCGTCACCCCACCCAACATACGCGCCACTTCATTAATCCGCTGCTCGTCACTTAAGCGCGTTACGGTTGATGAAGTCACAGCCGCTTGCTGGTTTTTTGCGACAAATAAATGTTGATGGGCTTGTGACGCCACTTGCGGCAAATGAGTGACGCACAAAACCTGCCGACTTTCGCTTAAATGCCGTAACTTTTGACCAACAATTTCGGCAATTCCGCCACCAATTCCCGAATCCACTTCATCGAAAATCATAGTTGGCGTGGTTTTATCAGTGCTAGTGGTGACTTGAATCGCCAAGCTAATCCGTGACAATTCACCACCTGATGCGACTTTCGATAACGGCTTAGCTGGCAAACCGGGGTTAGTGCTGACTAAAAACTCAATACTGTCATTACCGTTGCGTTGCGGTTCGCTGGCTTGATGGTCTTTGATGACCACAATAAATTCACCGTGCGGCATTCCCAATTCTTTAATAGTGTCGGAAATTCGCTGTTGTAACTCGGCACCAGCGCGTTGACGGCTGACGGTTAATTGCTCGGCGCGGCTTTGGTATTGTTTTAACAAACGCTGGCAATCGGCATTCAAGCTTTCGATACGTTCACTGCTGTGAGTGATATTGTCTAATTGCTGAGCTAATTGAGTCGCAAGTTCTGGCAGTTCCTCGGCATTGACTTTGTGCTTGCGACTCAAGTTTTGAATCACACCGATTTGATTTTCCAGCCATTGCATTTGCTGTGGATCGGCTTCTTGGCTATCCAAAAAGCGCCGTAATTGTTGAGCCGCTTCGCTGATTTGAATATCGGCATCAGCCAATAATTCGCCTATGCCATTCAACTCTGGCGCGTAGCTGGCTAATTCGCTAATCGCGTGACTGCAATGCCCCAGCATTTCGGCGACAGATTGCTGATCGTTGTCATAAAGAATCTCGAGCTGTTGCTGACCAACACTCAGGATTTTGCCCAGATTGGCGAGTTTATGATGTTCATTAGCCAAGGCTGGATAATCAAAATTCTCTAAATCCAGCTGTTGCAATTCATCGAGTTGATAACGCAATAAATCTTCACGCTCGACTTGATCACTACCGTCTTTTAATAGTTGTTTCAGGGTTTTATTGGCGAGTTTCCAGTCATTAAAACTTTGGTTTACTTCATCCAGTAAGGCTTTGTGGGCAGCAAAATCATCGAGTAAATTGCGTTGTTCGTCGGCATCAAGCAAGGTTAAATGGGCGTGCTGGCCGTGGATTTCGACTAATAAACGGCTGAAACTTTGCAGGGTTTGCAGATTGACGGGACGATTGTTGATATAGGCTTTGGAGCGACCATCATCGCTGACAGTGCGGCGAATTAAACATTGATTTTCATCGTCTAATTCATGGTCGAGCAGCCATTGTTTGGCTAACGGCTCATCGGCTAAATCAAATTCGACAATAATTTCTGCCCGTTTGCAGTTGGGGCGAACATAGCCAGAATCAGCGCGGTCACCCAGCGCCAAACCCAGCGCGGTTAATAAAATAGACTTACCCGCACCGGTTTCGCCAGTCAAAACGGTCATCCCCGGTTCCAGCTCTAAATCCAATGAGTCTACAACCGCTAAATCGATAATATTTAAGTTAATCAGCATGTCATCAGGCGGGATTACCGCCGCTCCAGTTGAGTTTGCTTCTAAGAATATGGAAAAAATCGTGGTCTTCGGGGTGCAAGATGGTGATGGCTTTATCGGCTTTTTTAATCACAATCTGATCGCTACAGCGCACATCGGGAATTTCTAAATGGTCGCAAGTGACTTGGGCGTTGATTTGCTTGATGTGGCTAAAGCGGATTTCAATTTCGACATTGTCATCAATCACAATCGGTCGATTCGATAAGGTATGTGGATTGAGCGGCACTAACACCAATGCGTGTAAACCAGGATGCAAAATCGGCCCACCTGCGGATAAGGAATAGGCGGTTGATCCGGTCGGCGTGGCAACGATTAAGCCATCAGAACGCTGAGTATTGAGATAAACCCCATCAATGCTAGTGACGATTTCGATCATGCTCGGAGTCACCCAGCGATGCACCACCACTTCATTGACCGCAGTTTGCTGATGTATCACTTGATCATCACGAATAATTTTAGTGATCAGTAAATGCCGTTGTTCGGTTTTGTAACGACCCGCTAAAATTGCATCTAACTGGCTTAATAATTGTTCCGGTGAAATATCCACCAAAAAACCTAGACGACCTAAGTTAACCCCCAATATCGGCACATCATAATCAGCTGCCGCACGAGAAGCGCTAAGAAAAGTACCATCACCACCAACGGCAATAATTAAGTCACTGTTTTGCGCCAAGACTTGGATGGCGGCGCTTTGCACATTGGTTTGATTCACAAAACCGACACTTTCAGCATCAACCATCACCGTATGCCCACGGCCTTGTAAATACCCATAAAGCTGGTTCAGTGTACCGGCGATGCTGGGATCACCAATCTTGCCGATAATGCCGATCCGTTGAAATAGTGTGGACATAATGAAGTTAATTAAGTGGATTGACTTCGATTATACAAATAATTGCCACTCCTGAAAGCCAAGTCACAAAACTGGTTTTATTGACAAGGCGGATTTCAGCTGATAGTTTTTGTTGGCACTCACCCATTTAGAGTGCTAATTGCTTTCATCAGGTATCGGTTGTGATTAAAAATCAGGATTTAAACG
>CAIZCB010000003.1 GCA_903931355.1 uncultured Pseudomonadota bacterium | reverse complement strand
TTATACTTTCATCAAAAAAATACATCATGAAATTCGATATAAATGGAGAGCTTGGCGCACCTATACTTAAAACAAGCTTGCCACCGGTTTTTTTGCTTGGATTAAAAAATAAGATATTTTCTAACAAGAATTTATCTTCTGATGAAAATTCAATATTATGTCTATTTAGAGCATCAAAAAACAACTTTGGTGAAATACTATAAAAAAAGTTTTGGAAATCCATTTTCAAAAGATAGCTTGACATTTTATGTCTTTCGGCATTTTCTTTAATGCCCATATTTTTTTTATAGGCAAATGCTGCCTCATGAATTGGTAGCTTTGTTTCAAGAAACTTAAGCAAAGACCGTTGATAATCTTTTAGTCGTTTAGCTGGTTGCGCGATAACTCGTGTGCCAGACGACTTTTTGGGAATCGTATAAACTTTATACTTTTTGGGGGCGGAGGCAACAAAGACAAATATTTCTTGCTTTGTAACTGATAATTCTTGGCACAAGAATTGAAGAATTTGCATCAATTGACCTGTAAAAAATAAAGGCTTTAATGAGAAAAACTCCTTAAAGCCTTAGTTAATCTCTTTACATCGATAAAGCGGAAGCTGTTTTTCGCGATTCTGAAACGATGAGTGTAAGAAGCGCGAAAAACAGCTTCCGCGCCCCTAAAACTACTCAATAAATTGGAGTCTGGCTAATCGCCCGACTAAACTAATAATTCATCATTAGTTCAATTCGCTAAAGAGATGCCGACATTCTATAAGACTCTTCTCTTGTCAGCAATATCATGACTAAATCTTTAGCGTGTTCCAAACAAAAAGAAGCTCGCGTAACCAAAAGTAACGAAGTGTAAACGAATCAATGTTGCCTGTGAAACGCAAGCTTTTAATTGCATGATTATTGACTAAATATTGAGAACGCAGATAAAAATGGGACAAATCCATCAATCACTTCAACATCGACTTCAACGCCGCCAAACTCGCCTTACCCCGCTGTTTAATTTCCTCTGGCGGCAGTTGTTTCTTATTCGGCCATTCCAAATCCTCTTCCGGCAATTCCGCTAAAAATCGGCTCGGTTCGCATTCGGCCATTTCGCCGTAGCGTTTGCGGTGGGTGCAATAACTGAAGGTTAAGGTTTTTTGCGCGCGGGTAATACCGACATAAGCCAAACGCCGCTCTTCTTCGATATTGTCGGTTTCGATACTGTTTTGATGGGGCAGCAGGTTTTCTTCCATACCGATTAAAAACACATGCGGGAACTCCAAGCCCTTGGCGGCGTGTAGCGTCATTAAGCTGACTTGATCACCGGCTTCCTGCTCTTGGTTGCGGTCGAGAATATCCAGCAACATCACCTTGGCAATCACTTCTGACAGCGTTTTTTCTTCGCCTTGTTCATTGCCAGCAATCCGCTGTAACCATTCGATTAATTCATAGACGTTTTTCAGCTTACGTTCAGCTGCGGCTTGAGTTTTGCTGTTTTCGTTCAGCCATTGCGGGTAATGAATTTCATCAACCATTTTTTCAATCGCCGCAAAACTATCACCGCTTTCAATTTTGCTAGCGGTTTGATTCAACCAATCGCAAAACTTACTGAGCCTATGTTGAGATTTTTCGGAAATTCGCTGTTGCAAGCCAAATTCGGTGCTAGCAGCGAACAAGCTGATATGACGTTCATTGGCGTAAGCACCAAGTTTTTCTAAAGTGCTGGGGCCGATTTCTCGGCGCGGGGTGTTGATGACTCGCAAAAAAGCAGCATCGTCATCGCGATTCACCACCAAACGCAGGTAAGCCAAAATATCTTTAATCTCGGCATAAGCAAAAAACGAGGTGCTGCCGCTGATGAAATACGGCACATTGCTTTCTCGCAATTCCCGTTCAAACAAGCGCGATTGATGATTGCCGCGATACAAAATCGCATAATCACCGTATTGGCCGCCGGTTTTAAAGCGATGATGAACTATCTCCGCTACCACTTGCTTGGCCTCGGCAATTTCGGTTTTATGACTCAAGACCCGCAGCGGATCGCCAAAGCCTAAGTCACTCCATAATTTCTTTTCAAAAGCATGGGGATTATTGGCGATTAACTGGTTGGCGACTTTTAAAATTCGGCCAGCGGAACGATAGTTTTGCTCCAGTTTAATCACTTGCAGACGGCTGAAATCTTTTTGCAACTGACTCAAATTCTCCGGCTGAGCGCCGCGCCAAGCGTAAATCGATTGATCGTCATCGCCAACCACGGTAAAGCGCCCTAAATTCCCCGCCAAGGCTTTGACTAATTGATATTGGGTAATGTTGGTATCTTGGTATTCATCCACCAATAAATAGCGGATTTTGTTTTGCCACTTTTCCAGAATCGCCGGATGTTGCTGAAACAAAACCACCGGCAAGCCAATTAAATCGTCAAAATCGACAGCGTTATAGGCTTTTAAACTGCGGTTAAATTGCTGAAACAACATGGCGGCGGCAATTGCTTCCGGCGTGTCAGCAGTGGCTAGAGCTTGTTCGGGGCTGATAAAAGCATTTTTCCATTGCCCAATCCGATGGCTATAAGCATCGACCGCATCCTCGTCGCAACCTTTGACATGATTGACCAACTGCCGTAGCAAGCTGATTTTGTCTTGCTCGTCGAACATGGTAATTGCTGATTTATAGCCCAAGGCTTTATGTTCGCGGCGCAGAATGTCTAAACCGAGCGAATGGAAAGTGGAAACTGTCAAGCCACGGCTTTGTTTATCATCCAATAAGCGACTGACCCGATTTTTCATCTCCCGCGCGGCTTTGTTAGTAAAAGTCACGGCGGCAATATGGCGAGCGGGCGTACCGTTTTGGACCAAATAAGCGATTTTTTCGGTGATCACACGGGTTTTTCCGCTACCTGCACCGGCTAGAACTAACAAGGGATGATCGATGGTTTTGACGGCGGATAGTTGTTGGGGGTTTAGTTTGGGGGGCATTTTCGGGGTAATAGCTCGACAATAAAATAAACACAGTGCATCTCAAAAATACTAACTACGCTGTATTTCAAAGAATTGTACCAATTTCACGCATATTGGAATGGGCTGAAGCTTCTTGTAAGTGCAAAAGATATTTGTAATTCAACGCGACAGTTTGCCGCGCGGCAATTAGCCACATTTTTTATCCTAAGCTTTTTTGCTAGATTACTGCCACCGTCAGCAATGAGTTGGCGGTAACACCTCCCCTTTTAAATGGATAGAAGAGAGATTAGTGATGAAAAAAAGTATTTTAGTTTTAGCGGCACTTGGCTTAACCATTGGTTTAACCGCCTTAAATGCAACCGTTGCCAGTGAAAAGGCTACCGATGATGTTAAATCTGTCGGCTGGTTTGTTGCGAATATCAAGGATGCTCGATTACAAAATCAGCAGTGTCACAACACCCCCAGCCTGCAATCCTCTCAAAACTGTGCCAATGCTTTGCACGCTTTAGAAATTAGCTTTAAAGGCGCTAATTAACAACTAATGGGTGGAAGTAACCGGCTTTCACCCTTTCTAATCTCTGTGGTTTTAGCCCAAGTTTATTAAGGTGGTATTATATCCGCACCAATTTACTAGGTTATTTTTACCCACCACGGAGTGCTGCATGGCGAGCTTAGACCAATCCGCTATCGAAAATTTACTAACAACCTTTATCGACCCCAATCTTGAAACCGACTTGGTTTCAGCCAAATCGGTTAAAAAAATCAGTATCGAAGACAATAATGTCAGCGTTGCGATTGAATTAGGCTATCCGGCTAAAAGCTATCTGGCGACATTGAAATCGCAATTGGAACAGCATTTAGCGACGTTAGACGGCATCGGTAACATTGAGGTGACGGTAACGGTTAATATCGCTGCTCATTCGGTACAAAAAACCTTGAAGCCGCTGTCGAATGTTAAAAACATTATCGCGGTTGCTTCTGGCAAAGGTGGCGTTGGTAAATCAACCACTTCGGTGAATTTAGCGCTGGCCTTGGCGGCAGAAGGTGCCAAAGTCGGGATTTTAGACGCTGACATTTACGGCCCCAGCATTCCTACCATGCTAGGTTTAAGCGGCAAACCGGACACAATAGACGGCAAAATGATGTTGCCGAAAATGTCGTTTGGGATTCAAACCATTTCGATTGGTTATTTAATCGACCCAGACCAGCCGATGATTTGGCGCGGGCCGATGGTGACCGGTGCGCTGCAACAGCTACTGACGCAAACTCGTTGGTCGGATTTGGATTATTTGATTATCGATTTACCACCAGGAACCGGTGACATTCAATTAACCTTGGCGCAACAAATTCCAGTTAGTGGCGCGGTGATTGTGACTACCCCGCAAGACATTGCTTTGATTGATGCTCAACGCGGTTTGGGGATGTTTGAAAAAGTCAATGTGCCGATTTTGGGCTTAGTGGAAAACATGAGCATCCACATTTGTAGCCAATGCGGTCATGAAGAAGCGATTTTTGGTCACGGCGGCGGTGATGCGATGGCGAGCAAAAACAATGTCGCTTTATTGGGCTCTTTGCCGTTGGATATTGCGATTCGCCAATTTGCCGATACCGGCAGACCAACGGTTGTTGCTGATCCAGAGGGTCGCCCTGCACAAATTTACAAGGCGATTGCTCGTAAAATGGCGGCGAAACTGGCTTTACGCAGCAAAGACTTTAGCAGTAAGTTTCCTAATATCGTGATTCAGAATAGCTAAAGCAGTTTGGAAATCGGCTTTGCTGTTAGCGGCAAAGCCGATTGATTTAGATTAAAACTAGATTGTCGCGATGAATTAATTCTTCATCATCGGCATAACCTAGCAAGCTTTCAAATTCGCTACTGGCTTTGCCAGCGATTTTAGCAGCTTCATCTGACGGATAATTGATTAAGCCTCTAGCCACTTCATTACCGTTTAAATCCAAGCAAGACACTAAATCACCGCGCTTAAAATTGCCTTCGACGCTTTTCACACCAACCGCCAACAGACTTTTGCCAGCGCTTTGCAGGATTTTTACCGCGCCATCATCCAAGGTAACACTGCCTTTTAATTGCAACTGTCCGGCTAACCATTGTTTACGCGCGACTAATGGTGCAATGTTAGGGATTAAATAAGTACCTAACTCGGCACCGTTAAACACTTCGACCAGTACCTTTTCAATTTTGCCAGACACAATCACTGTCGCGGCACCGGATCTTGCCGCTAAACGCGCAGCGCGAACTTTGGTGGACATACCGCCCCGCCCTAGCCCACTGATGCTGCCACCGGCTACTTCATCTAGCAAGGTTTCGTTGACGCTGATGCTAGAAATTAATTTCGCATCGGGATTTAAACTGGGATTAGCGTCGAATAAACCGGTTTGGTCGGTGAGAATCACCAATAAATCGGCTTCAACCAAATTTGCGACTAATGCGCCAAGGGTGTCGTTATCACCAAAGCGAATTTCTTCGGTGGCAACCGCGTCGTTTTCGTTAATCACCGGCACCACGCCAAAATCCAGCAAGGTTAGCAAGGTGCTACGAGCATTTAGGTAACGCTGACGATCAGACAAATCATCGTGGGTTAACAAGACTTGCGCGGCGAGTAAATCATGCAGCTGAAACTCATCTTCAAACCGTCTGACCAAGCCCATTTGCCCAACTGAAGCGGCAGCTTGCAGTTCGTGCAGGGTTTTGGGACGTGATTTGAGTTTTAAGCGGCACATACCTTCGGCAACCGAGCCGGAGGAAACTAATACAACATCAACGCCTTGCTGTCTAAGCGCCGCCATTTGTGCGACCCAATCAGCAATCGCGACTTTATTTAAGCCGCGTCCACCATCGGTTAATAATGAG
>CAIZCB010000002.1 GCA_903931355.1 uncultured Pseudomonadota bacterium | reverse complement strand
GGCGAAAGGATGCGTTTGTTTATGGTTTATGCCGAAGGCAATTTTATTGAAGCTGGCGAAGAAACGCCGTATTTCCAAATTGGCGAAACCAAGTACGGTAAGCCGATTATTGATCGAGTGATTCGTTCAGAAACGCCGCTCACCGATGCAATGAAATGTGTGTTGATTTCCTTTGATTCCACCATGCGTAGCAATTTATCGGTTGGTTTACCGATTGATTTAGCTTGCTATACGCCAGACAGTTTAAGCTTGGAAGTCAGTCAACATATCGACCAAGATGACCTGTATTTTGCCCAAATTAGCCGACGTTGGGGGGATGGTTTGCGAGGGGTGTTTGCTTCCTTGCCCAATCCAGAATGGCTATCTGATGCCGATAAGCCACATTTATCACCGCCTTATTAATTCAAGGTAGCTATGACTATTCGCGTTGCTTTACATCATCAATCTCATTATGTGTTCGACCGGCCAGTAACCGCTTCGCCACATGAAATCCGTCTCCGGCCTGCGGCTCACAGTCGCACACCGGTGACGGGATATTCGTTAAGCATACGCCCTGAAAAGCATTTTATTCACTGGCAACAAGATGCTTATGGCAATTTTGTTGCCCGTTTAACCTTTCCAGAACCGACCAGCGAAATCGATATTAGCGTCGATTTACTGGCCGATATGACGGTGATCAATCCATTTGATTTTTTTGTAGAAGATTGGGCCGAGCATTACCCGTTTGCTTATCCTGAAACCTTGCAGCTGGAATTAGCGCCGTATTTAGAAGCCGAAGCCGCTGGGCCATTGCTGAAAGCTTGGCTAACGCAATTTAAAAGCCAAATCGCTGTTGATTTAAACATTACCCATTTTCTAGTTCAGCTTAATCAAAGCCTGCACCGTGAAGTCTCGTATTTGATTCGGATGGAGCCGGGGGTTCAAAGCTGCGAACAAACTTTAAGCAAAAAATCCGGTTCTTGCCGTGATAGTGCTTGGTTATTGGTACAAGCATTGCGTCATTTAGGCATTGCTGCGCGTTTTGTGTCAGGTTATTTAATTCAATTAGTCGCCGATCAAAAACCATTGGATGGCCCATCTGGCCCGATTGAAGACTTTACCGATTTACACGCTTGGTGCGAGGCTTACATTCCTGGCGCTGGCTGGGTGGGCTTGGATGCGACATCAGGCTTGTTAGCAGGCGAAGGCCATATTCCTTTAGCTGTCAGTGCAACCCCGGCTTCGGCTGCGCCAGTTTGCGGTATGACGGGGATTTGTGAATCTAAGTTAGATGTAGTGATGAAAGTCACCCGCATTCACGAAGACCCTCGCGTCACCAAGCCTTATAACGATAGCCAATGGCAAGCAATTCGCGACTTAGGTCAGGCTATCGATAAAAAATTAATTGCCTCCGATGTGCGTTTAACCCAAGGTGGCGAGCCGACTTTTGTCTCAGTCGATAACATGAACGCGCCGGAATGGACGGTGGCAGCATTAGGCGAACAAAAGTGGCAATTAGCTAATCAGTTATTGCAGCGCCTGAAACAGCAGTTTGCTGCCAATGGCGTGGTGCATTTTGGTCAAGGTAAATGGTATCCCGGTGAACCTTTGCCGCGTTGGGCTTTGAATGTGTTTTGGCGTACTGATGGCGAGGCGATTTGGCAGCAGCAGGCCTTAATTGCCGATCAAGCGGCTGAGGTTGGTCATAGCCAATTAAAAAACTTTGCTGAGCAACTGACTAAAAACCTGTCTATTCATGGCGATTATTTAATCCCCGCTTACGAAGATCCTTGG
>CAIZCB010000001.1 GCA_903931355.1 uncultured Pseudomonadota bacterium | reverse complement strand
CAAAGATCAAAGTCAGCTTTTTCTACTGAACGGACAATAGAAGATAACCGGATAATATATAAATACACTGCCCGCGGAGAAGGCGACTATGACGAATACAAAAATGTGGTGTTTGATATCGAGGTTAAAATGGAAGAAAAAAACGGGCTTCTCTATCCTATTTATAGCTTTAACTCAATTAAAAATAAAGATGGTAGTTTATTTGCAAGGTACGAAAAAAATTTTGACTATACCAAACAAAAAATATATTACACCGTTTCTAACGCCAAAGGAACTGTTATTGAAAATATTGTGTTCCCTATGAAAGGCTTGACCGTTGATGGCCCTACTATGATACATTTTTTAAAAACATTTGTAGCGCATCTTGGCGAAAAATCATATAAGACTTTTTATCTAATTTCAGAGAAAGGCCAGCTCTATAAGATTAATATCAAAAATGTAGGCGTAGAAATACTTGAACTTCCTGCGGGAAAAATTAAGGCAATAAAATTAAGGCTTATACCAGAACTTGGCTTGTTAACAGGCATTGCCAAATCTCTAATACCTCCTACATTTGTCTGGTATAGCGAAAAAGAACCTTACGAATGGCTTCAATACGAAGGCTTGGAAACAGGCGTCGGATCAACGCACATCATAGTCCGCAAGATTATCTAATCACCTATAATTACAGAATTGTAAATATACAGGAAAATCTATGGTTTTTAAATGCGAAATGACTGTTTGGAGATCATCTTTTTTAGCAGACACAACCCTTATTTTATCTTCCTCTATCCTGGCCTGGACCTTCAGCTTCAAATCTTTGATTATCTGAACTAATTCCCTGGCTCTCTCTTTCGGAATGCCGTCTGTTATTTCTACTAGCTGCCGTAAATTGCCCTCAAAGGCTTTCTCTGGTTCGTTATATTTAATAGATTTTAACGAAATACCCCTTTTCGTCAACCTCATACCAAGAGAATCCTGTATGCCTCGGAGTTTAAAGTCATCTCCAGCAACCAATGTTATCTTTTTTTCTTCTCTGTTATAATCAATAGAAAACTTAGCGCCTCTAAAGTCATACCTGTTGGCTAATTCCTTTTTAGCCTGATTTACTGCATTGTCAATTTCCTGCAGATCCACCTTCGAAGTAATATCAAAAGAAAAATCAGCCGTATGCCACCTCTTTTTTTATGGTTCTATATAAGTGATAAATTGCTTAAGGAGAGATTTCTGCGAACTGCTAAGATTTATACGCCTGTTTCATTAATATTAGCGATTCTTATTGCAATACCTTTTTATTTGCAGTGGGAGCAAGCGTTATTGTTTTTCTTTGGTGGTAATGCAGGTGTTAATGATGCGGTTTACGGCAACGATATTGGTTTTTATTTATTTTCCTACCCAGTTTATATTTTAATTCAAAAGGAATTACTGCTTAGTGCTGCGGTAGTTTTTTTAGCAACTGGTTTATTATATTGGTTAGAGAATATTTTTGTTCCAAATCAGCGGAAACAATTTCCTCTAGGTGCTAAGTTGCATTTAGCTGTTTTATTGGGTTTTGTTGCTTTATTTGTTATTTGGGGTTTCTTACTTGAGCGGTTTGGATTGTTGTATTCAAATAATAATGAACCTGTATTTTTTGGCCCTGGTTTTGTTGAGTTACGCTATCAATTGCCAGTAATCTGGTTGCTGGTTATTGCAACATTTGTGATTACAGGCTTGATTATTTTTAATGTGTTTGCTGAAAAACATCGACATAAAACGCCATTAATCCTAGTAGCGTTGGCTTTTTTTTCGATATTAGGTTTAAAAAATACACAACTAATTCCTAGTTTAATTGAAAAGTTTATTGTTAAACCTAATTTTAGTCGAGCTGAGGCGGATAATATTCGGGACAATATTAATTCAACTTTAGCGGCTTATGATCTTAATCAGATTAAAACTATCGATTTTAAAGTAAGTATTGATGCGGCGAAGGATATTGAAGCATGGTCAACGACCAAGCATTTTGAAAATATTCCGGTTTGGGATAGAGAATTATTAATTGATAGTTATAGTCAATTACAGGGAATAAGACCCTATTATGACTTTCCTACTATTGATGAAGACCGATATTTTATTAACGGTCATCATCAACAAGTTAATTTGGCGGCCCGCGAAGTTAATCTTCAAAAATTACCGAAAGAAGCTCAAAATTGGGAAAACACTCATCTACGTTATACGCATGGTTATGGAGCGGTGGTATCACCTGCCGCCCAAGATGCAGGGATTCCGATTGTTTGGTATTTGCGTGATTTGGATTTAACCTCCGAGGTAGGTTTTGCCGTTAAAAATCCTGATATTCATTTTGGTCAAGAGCAATATGAATATGCTGTTGTGCCTAATAAATTAATCTCTGAGGATATTTCGAGTTCGCAAGTCGATACCGGAAAAGCTTATGGTGGCAATGCAGGAATTCCAATTCCATCTTATTTTAGAAAGATGTTGCTTTCATTCTATTTGAAAGATGAAAAAATATTTTTCTCACCAAATATCAATAAAGACAGCCAAGTTTTATTGCGACGTAATATTGGCGAACGGATTAAAACCATAACGCCATTTTTACAATTGGATAAAGATCCCTATTTGGTACTTAATAAAGATAGGTTTTATTGGATACAAGATGCATATACTGTCTCTGATCATTATCCAGTATCAAAACCTACCGTTGATAGTGCCTTAAACTACAATCAACGATTTAACTATATTCGCAATGCTGTCAAAGTCGTGGTAGATGCTTATGATGGACATGTTGAATATTTTATTTCTGATGAAAAAGACCCCATTATCAATGCCTACAATAAAGCTTATCCTGGGTTCTTTAAGAAAATAGAAGAAATGCCAGAAAGTTTGCTTGAGCATTTGCGTTATCCGCGTGATTTGTATCATTTGCAAATGAAGATTTATGCCAAATATCATCAAACTACACCTGAGTTATTTTATGAGCAAGCTGAAACTTGGCAAGCTGCATCAGTAGATGGTGCTGAGGTATTACCTTATTTCATTACTATGGATTTAGATCACTGTAATGATCAAGAAGAGTTTGTAATGATTAATCCTATGACGCCGGTTCATCGAGATAATTTAAGTATGGTAGGCGTAGCGGGTAGTTTAGATCATAGTGCTTGTGATCATCGCTATAAACCTGGGATTAGTGTTTATAAGTTTCCAAAAGAAGTTCAGGTGAACGGACCTTCACAGGTTAATGCTTTAATTGATCAAAATCCTGAAATTGCAGCACAATTTACATTATGGAATCAGCTTGGCTCTGAAGTGAAAAAGGGACGTATGGTGGTTTTGCCGATGGGTAATTCAATTCTTTATGTGCAGCCTATTTATACTTTAGCCTCTAAGACTAAAATGCCGGAATTATCGCGAGTTATTGTTTCTATTGGTAATCAAGTGGTTATGGATAAAACCTTATTGGCGGCTTTCGAGCGTTTGAAGTCATTATTTTTGAGTGGGTCAGCGAGTCCGCGCTCAGGTGTTTCCTCTGTTAGAGGGAAATAGATTATATTAATTTGATATTGAAAGGAGTTACTTTATTTTGAACCCCTCAGTTTTTATATTTGTGGCCTTACCGTGTGAAGCAAGACCATTGGTTCAAGCATGGAAATTAAAAAAAAATTCGCAACAACGGCCGTTTACTATTTATGCAAACGATGATCGAGTTGTAGTAATTAGTGGGATTGGGAAACTAGCTATGGCTGCTGCTGTTGCTTATACCATGTGCCTTTATCCGGAAGCATTAAATCCGGTGTTATTAAACTTTGGTATAGCAGGGCATCAGTTTTTTCCGGTTGGTAGTTTATATTTGGCAGATAAAATTACTGATTTGGAGAATACCAAAAATTACTATCCTCAATTAACATTTGGAGATAATTTTTTTACAAACTCCTTAACAACAGTTTCTAAGCCTCAAATCAATTATGAGGGCGATAGTCTGTATGATATGGAAGCCGCTGCATTTTATGAAATTGCGACAAAATTCAACTCTAATGAATTAGTGCATTGCTTGAAAATTATTTCGGATAATTCTGAAGTATCGTTGGCAAATATTAGTGAAGAAACGGTTGTTGATTGGATTACTAATAAGATTAATGATATTGATAATTTAATTTATCAGTTGCTTAAGATTAGAGATTTATTGCCAAAAATAAATACTGATTTTTATGAGCAAATGATTCAACTAGTGCATTTTTCAGAAGCTAGTGCCGTGAAACTTAAGCAATTAATGCAAAGATGGCAAATTGTGATGGGTAGCAGTGATATTAAATGGACTGATAGCGGTGCTAGTACAGGTAAGGAATTAATTGCTTGGATGGAGCAACAGTTAGAGCAGAAGGATTTTGATCTATAAAAAACGGGGCGCTTTAGGCGCCCCGTTTAAGAACAATTAGATCAATTTTTTCAAATTTTCTAAAGTTTCTTTTGCGCCAGCCAAGTGGCCTTTAGCTTCATCAAAGCTGCCAGCTTTTGCAGCTTTTTCAGCAGCTTTCATGTGTTTAGCAACTTTTGAGTTTTCTCTAGCAACTCTGTCGTTTGCATTGATTTCTTCAGCAAAGTTAGCTGCTTTTTTGATTGCAGCAGCTGCGTCTGCAGGAGATGCACCGTTGTTCATAGCAGTTTCAGCAGCGGCGATTAAATCTTGAACGCCTTTAACAGCATCAATTGGTTTGTGAGTAACTCTACCTGGATCTGATTCTGCAACTGCAGCAGTTGAGAAAGAACCCATAGCAACAGTTAAAGAAAATGCAACAACAGCACTTTTTAAAATTTTCATGTATGAACCTCATCATTGTTTTTATAAGAACATATAGCTGCTATCACAAGCGTTTTAACTACTACATGCTGTCGCGATAATAGCATAGTTTATGCGGTTTCATAGCAGTTTTAGCCCGAAAATAGGCTTAAAACTTATTCGACACTGATTAAAATTTTATCCAGCCAAGCGGTCGGTAAAAAGCGTTTTAACCAACTAAATAGATGGGTTGGAACGGTGACCGGATAGCGATATTTAGGTTTGTTCGACTCTAAAGCATGAATTACTTTTTCAGCCACCGCTGTTGCCGGTAAGGTAAACGGTGCCGCCGGCCCTTGTTTTTGCAAACGCGCTTCCATGGCTTGATAGGTTTCGCGGTGATAGCTTTTGCTTGGATCGATGTTTTTTTGATACATGGCAAAGGCATTTTTGCGGAAATGGCTTTCAATTGGCCCTGGCTCAATCAGTGCAATATGAATGCCTGTACCACGTAGCTCTAAGCGCAAGGTGTCAGCCAAACCTTCTAAAGCGAATTTGCTGGCGTTATAAGCACCACGATACTTCATCGCCACAAAGCCCAATACCGAGCTGTTGTAAATAATCCGGCCATGACCTTGTTGACGCATTAACGGAATCAATAAATTAGTTAACTCGTGAGTACCAAAGAAATTGGTTTCAAATTGATTTCTCAAGGTATCGCGGCTCAAATCTTCAACTGCGCCGGGTTGACCAAAAGCGCCGTTGTTAAATACCGCATTAACTTTGCCATCCGTGAGTTGGATTAATTGCTCAACCGCCTGTTGAATGCTGACAGAATCAGCCAAATCCAGCTGCAAGCAATCAAAACCCTCGTTTTGTAAACGGACAACGTCGTCAGCTTTTCGCGCTGAGCAAATTACTCGATGCCCGCGTTTTTGTAATTCAATCGCGGATGTATAGCCAATGCCAGATGAACAGCCGGTGATAAAAATGGTTTGAGTTTGTGTAGTCATAAAAGGGATTGTTCGCTTAGAGTGAATGGTATCTTTCGATTAATGGGCTTGTTTGGACTTAGCTAACTCTCTATTATCGAAGCCGTTGTTGCTGTAAATCTGATTTCTCGTATCTCGCGTCGCACCTTTCAAGCCTTAAAAAATCGAGCTTTTGTACGTCAAGCAACCGATTGGCGCCATTTTGCAATAAAATAGCAACATATTCATCCATGCAACCTGCCTTAGGAGCTATTCAATGGCTGACAGCAAGTCAATTAATCTGACGCTTAACGATCAAGACAAGCAGTTTGAGCTGCCTATTTTATCCGGTTCAATGGGACCGGATGTGATCGATATTCGTCGTCTTTATGGTCAAAGCGGTTTATTTACTTATGACCCAGGCTTTACCTCAACTGCTAGTTGTACCTCAAAAATCACCTATATCGATGGTGATGAAGGGGTTTTGCTGTACCGCGGTTATCCAATCGAGCAATTAGCGGAAAAATGTGACTTTTTAGAAGTGTGCTATTTGCTGTTGAACGGTGATTTACCGAATGGCTCAGAAATGAAAGGTTTCGTCACCACCGTCAGCCAGCATGTGATGGTGCATGAACAGCTAAGCAAATTCTACAGCGGCTTTCGTCGTGACGCGCATCCAATGGCGGTATTAGTGGGTGTTGTTGGTGCATTATCGGCGTTTTATCACGACGTCATGGACATCAACAGCAAAGAAGATCGCTATATGTCAGCGATTCGCTTAATAGCCAAAATGCCAACTATGGTTGCCATGTGCTACAAATACAGCACCGGAATGCCATTTATCTATCCGAAACGTAAGCTCGGTTATGCCGAAAACTTTATGCGGATGATGATGGGGGATCCTTGTGATGATTACTTACCTAATCCAGTTTTAGTGCGTGCTTTAGATAGAATTTTAATTCTCCACGCCGATCACGAACAAAACGCCTCGACCTCAACTGTCCGTCTAGCGGGATCAAGTGGTGCCAATCCTTATGCTTGCGTTGCGGCGGGGATCGCCTGTTTGTGGGGCGCGGCGCACGGTGGTGCCAATGAAGCGGTATTAAACATGTTGGAACAAATCGGCGATGTGTCGCGGATTAACGAATTTGTTGCCAAAGCCAAAGACAAAAACGATCCTTTCCGACTGATGGGCTTTGGGCATCGGGTTTACAAAAATTACGATCCTCGCGCGAAATTAATGCGTGAAACCTGCCACGAAGTATTGGACGAATTGAAGCTCAACGATGACAGATTGTTCAAACTGGCAATGGAGCTTGAGCGGATTGCGCTTGAAGATCCTTACTTTGTAGAGAAAAAACTTTACCCAAATGTCGATTTCTACTCAGGCATTGTTTTAAGAGCATTAGGAATTCCAACCGAAATGTTCACCGCGATTTTTGCGATGGCGCGTTCAGTGGGTTGGATTGCGCAGTGGGATGAAATGATTTCTGATCCAGAATTAAAAATTGGTCGTCCAAGACAGCTTTACCAAGGTGTCCCCAAACGTGACGTACAACCGATTTCTAATCGATAAGCGTAAAAAAGCCCGCATTAAGCGGGCTTTTTTTTGACTCAAGATTTTTAGACTTTGCTTTTTAATACCAACTTACTTAAAGCCGGTAACACTACAAAAGTACAAGTCATAATCCAGAAAATGCCGATAGTAATCACCAAGCCCATGCTGGCAATCCCTTGATGCGGTGAAAACGCTAAACCGATAAAGCTAGAAATCGTCGTCAACGCGCCGTAAAACATCCCTCTGGCCGTACTGGATTGATAAATGTTTTGTTCTTCGGATAAAGAATGATGCAGTTTTTCCACCATGTGAATCCCATTATCAACCCCCAAGCCCATCAATAAAGGCAAGGCGATGATATTGGCAAAATTAATCGGTGTGCCGGTAAATACGGTGGTGGCCATGGTGAATAAACCCGCCAACACCAGTGGCGTCATCACCAACAAAGTATCAACGATGCTACGACGAATCACTAACAACAACAGTGCAATCGAAACCAAAGCAATAATAATTGCCTCTTGAAAGGCACCAATCACCGCCTTCATCGACTCCCAATACATTACTGGTAAATCAGTCGCATTCGGTGCAATCGCCTGAACATCAGTAATAAAAGTCTGCAAATTGTTTAAATCATTCAAATCCTGTTTAGGGAAAATTTGAATCCGATACAAACCTTCTTTACTTAACCAGCGTTCCTTAATTTCCGCCGGAATCGATGCTGGGGTAATTTCTTGGGCATTAAAGCCATTCAACAACTCGTTCATCACTGTTGGCAAAGTGCCTAGCAATGAGGTTTGAATTTTCTCAATAAACATGCCGCGATCCGGTTGCAAACGCGCATCCAGTTCCACCATCACATCCAGCAATTCTTGTTTAAAGTTTTGCAACGATTTGATCTCAGCAGGATTGGTTTTTTTCGGCAAATTAGCATCAATCGCCGCAATCATCCGCTTGATACTCGGCACCGGATCATCACCAGCTTTTAATTGTGGAAATGATTGACCTTGTTGTCCCAGTGTCATCGCCATTTCGTCAATAATCGCCAATTTGTCTTCTTGTTGATCGGGGACAAAATCAAACAAACTCACGGTTTTATCAACCGTGCTCAAGCTCTGCAATTGCTTTTGCATAGTTCTAGCTTCATCTTCAGTCTTAGCCAACACGGTTAAGGTCATCGGTGAAGTATCTTTATTTTTCATCAACTCTTTAAAGGCAACCACTGATTCGGTCTTAGGGTCACGAAGATTGAGCGGATTAAAGTCGGTTTGCACCTGCGTGGCAAAATAGATCGCCGCAATCGCCCCCGCCGCTGTGATAGCAGTAATTGGCTTAGCGTAATGCAAAGTAAATGATGCCAATAGCAAAGAGAATTTTGATGCGCCAGGTTGTTCGCCTTGATGTAATTTGTGTCTAGGTGGCGCAGGCAATACTTTTAGCAACGCAGGCAACACCGTCAAAGTAACAAATAAACAGATAAATAAGCTGGTACCAGCTAACAAACCCAGTTCTGAAATACCTTGGTAATCAGTTGGAATGAAAGCAAACAAACCAATTGAAGTGGTTACCGCGCATAACACTAACGAGGGTGCTGTTTCTAACAGCGCTGAACGAATCGCACGGGTTTTATCGTTGCCCTGTAAATCCAAATTGTCGCGATAACGCAGACAAAAGTGGATCGCATACTCAACCCCTAAACCAATATTCGATACCGCAAAAGCCACAGAAATTAGATTCAATTGCTTAACCGCGACCGAAGCAAACAAGCCGCAAAACACCATGCCCAAAGCCAGGGTCATCAAGGTTGCAATCATCAGCAACCAAGAGCGGTAAGCCAATAATAAAATCACCAATACCAAGACAATCGAAAAAATGCTGGCGGTAAAGGTGCCTTCGCTCATGCCCGCCATTTCATCGTGTTCTAAACCGACTTCGCCAGTAATCCAGACTTTAACCGCAGGTAAATTCGGGTCTTGGATTTTATTCACCGCATGACGAATCGAATTAATCGCTGGCTCAACCGGTAAAATCTGGTTGTAATCGAATTTAGGTGCCACAAAAATAAACGCCTTATCCGATTGCTGCTCACTGATTTTGTTTTCAGCAATCAGCTTTTGCCAAGACAGCAAATCGGTTTCGCCGTTTAAGGTTTTATGCAGTGAAAAAGTTACTTTATCAATTAGCGACATAATGTCGATGGGCACTTCTTCAGATTTGGTTTCCGCATTTAAGGCATCTTCAAAAATCGAGAAAAAGCCATTCAAGCTAGGATCGCGGGAAATCCGGCCAATAAATGGTTGCGCTTGTGCCAAGGTAATTGAAAAGTCTTGTAACTTATCGCTATCCAAATACAACAAACCATTGCGATGAAAAAAAGCATTTTCATCAGGGCGATAGACTTTGGTGAAATGCTCGCGATCGGCAGTCAATTCACGACTCAATCGTTGAGCAGTTGTTTTAGTTAATTCTGGACTAGACGACTCAACAACCAATAATAGGGTATGTAATTCCTGCCCAAACGCTTGCTCAAAATTGCGGCGATTTTGTTGAAACGGTGCATCCGGCGCAATCAATTCGGCGGTATCGGTATTCACCATCAAATGAGTACCGGTGTATTGAATCGCCAAATAAGCCAATAACACCGCTGCCGTTAACAATAACGACGGCGAATACAGCAGCCAACCACTCCAGCGTTGAGCAAACTGACGTAAATTATTTTCCATCGACATGATTACGCGCTCACCACAGTATTAATCAAATACAGCGTGTAACCGATATAAACAGCGAGTAATGCGCCACCTTCCAGACGGTTAATACTGCCATTACCACCATTGCGGTTATAGCCTAAAGCAAACAAAGCTACGGTTAACAAAGCCATTAACGGCCAGTCGCGGTGCAGAATTTCGCTAGGAATCGACATTGGTTGAATCGCACCAGCCAAGCCGACAACGCCTAAGGTATTAAACAAGTTAGAGCCGATGATATTACCTATCGCTAAATCATCCTCACCTTTACGAGCCGCGACAATCGAAGAAGCCAATTCCGGTAAAGAGGTACCGATAGCAACAATCGTCAAACCAATCACCAAATCACTCACGCCTAAATCGTGAGCAATCGACACTGCGCCCCAGACTAACATTCTTGAACTGACCACCAACAACACCAAGCCGCCGATCAGCCAGATAAAGGCTTGACTGGTTGACATCGCGTGTTCGTCCAGCTCATCTTCCATTTCATCTTCAAGGACATCATGTGGTTGATTGCTGCTCTGACGCACCATCCAACCCATCACCACCGCCAATAACCCCAATTCCAGCAGGCCATCAAATTGCGACAACTGACCATCATAAATTTGCACTAGCGCAAACACCGTCACCAAAAACAAAATCGGCAACTCTTTACGAATCACTTGCGAATGCACCACGATCGGGCTAATCAAAGCCATGCAGCCTAAAATCAAAGCAATATTGGTAATGTTAGAACCATAAGCATTACCCAAGGCAATACCAGGATTACCCTGTAAAGCCGACAAAGCCGATACCGATAATTCCGGTGCCGATGTGCCAAAACCAACCACGACCATACCAATTAACAGCGGCGACATACCCAGCGAGCGAGCCACAGCGGCAGCGCCTTCCACAAATATATCGGCGCTCCAAACCAAAATAATCAAGCCAATTACAATCATCAACAGTGGCAAAGCCATAAATTACCCTTCAACAAAAACAAAAAACAAAGCTAGTGCAAGCGCCCTAGAAATTAATTAACAGTCCATTGCACAACGCCGCTATAAGCACTGGCAATTACCACCAAACCAAACACAATCCGATACCAAGCAAACACAATAAAATTATGATGACTGATATAACGCAATAAACCTTTAACTGCCAATAAAGCACTGATAAACGCCGCGATTAAACCGCTGGCAAACAGCAAGCTATCATCAGCCAGATTCAACAAATCCCGATGTTTATACAAATCATAAGCACTCGCTACCACTAAAGTCGGAATCGCCAGAAAAAATGAAAACTCGGTTGCTGCTTTACGCGATAAACCAAACAACAAACCGCCAATAATCGTTGCGCCAGAGCGCGAGGTGCCAGGAATCAAGGCAAATGCTTGAGCAAAACCCAGTTTTAAAGCATCTAACACGGTTAAATCATCGACATGACTAACGCGAATCTTATGCTCACGTTTCTCCGCCCAGATAATCACAAACGCCCCAACAATAAACGCCAAAGCCACCGGTAACGGCTTAAATAAAACCGCCTTAATTTGTTTGCCAAACAAAAATCCCAAGCTGGCTAATGGTAAAAACGCCACCGCCAAATTTAAAACAAACTTCTGCGCTTGCCGCTCGCGAGGCAGGCCAGTGATGACACTAAAAATTTTCTGACGATATTCCCAGCAAATTGCCAAAATCGCCCCAACCTGAATCACTACACTAAATAACTTGGCTTTATCATCATTAAAATCCAGCAAATCCCCCGCCAAAATCAAATGACCGGTACTGGAAATCGGCAAAAACTCGGTCAAGCCTTCTACCACGCCTAAAATCAAGGCCTTAATCAATAATTCAATATCCAATTTTCAAGCTCCAAAAATGCCAGCGGCACAAGCTAAGTCCGCGTTTTATCAGGTGGTATTTAAACAGAAAGGGTTAGCTAACAGACACAGCTAAAAAGCCATGCAAACGGGGCGGGATTATAGTCGAAATAGTGCGGGTGGCGTAAGTTTGGGGCTGGTGGCGAGTCGATGCCAAGTATTTGATGTTAGAGTGGTGTTGGGGATTTGTTATATCTTGGCTATCGATTACACTCCTTAAAATCACATTTAATAGAGAACGCTATGACCGATTACTTCAACGCTGGACAACGCCAATTACAAGATGAATTTGATAGCCGTCGCTTAGCCGACCGCTTGCAACAAGGCATTATTCAAGCGGCCATCAATCCCGCCGATGCTGAATTTATTGAAGCGCAGAACATGTTTTTTCTCGCTACCGTTGATGATAAAGGCCAAGCCAATTGCTCCTATAAAGGCGGGCCAAAAGGTTTGGTTAAAGTAGTCGATGAAACCACGCTGGCTTTCCCGATTTATGACGGCAATGGTTTATTTTTGTCAGCCGGTAATGTGTTGGTGAATGGTCAGGTTGGATTATTGTTTATCGACTTTGAGCGACAAGCACGGGTTCGGGTTAACGGTGTTGCCAGCATTACCGCTGATGATGAGTTATTGGCAGCTTGGCCTGAGGCTTT
Organism: uncultured Pseudomonadota bacterium; assembly: GCA_903931355.1. Classification (GTDB taxonomy): domain Bacteria; phylum Pseudomonadota; class Gammaproteobacteria; order Methylococcales; family Methylomonadaceae; genus Methylomonas. Next base: position 1,250 of record CAIZCB010000001.1, on the reverse strand, counting down.
GTTCGTTGTGCGGGTTGCGGTAAGAGAAACCTTCCCAAATTGTCCGCGCTATATCCACAAAATGGCGTTAGTCGAACAATCAAACTTTGTACCGAAAGCCGATTGTGAAACGCCGGCTGCTGATTGGAAAAAACTGGAAATTGTCGCTGATGTATTACCCGCTAAAGACGCCCATCTTGCCAGTAACCAACAAGATGTTTTGGCGGCGATTAATCGGAATTAGTTTTGCTAAGAAAGTCGATTTAAAAACGGGCTCTGATGAGATAGATTGCTATTTCTGTTTTGCCTATCATTTTGGAGAACGACGTATGACTGTTATTACTTTTGATACGCTGAAACTTGCTAATCGGTTAAAACAAGCCGGTGTGCCATCGGCTCATGCAGACGCAGATATACTAGAAGCTAATTTAGGTGAACTAGTGACCAAAGCCGATATTTTGGATACAAAAAAGAATTGTCTTCAAATATGCAACATTTGGAGCAAAGAATGAGTGCTCAATTTATTCAACTCGAACAGCGTATGACGATTAAGTTGGGGACTTTAATGGTGGTGGCTGTCAGCATTGTGGCAACTTTGGTAAAGCTGCTGTAGTTGGGTTAGCTGAACGATCTTAAAGTGTTGTGATGTCTGGGCATAGCTTTTTAGCCACTGTGACGCCTAGCAAAGCTGATTTTCTATGTGCATTCTAGGGTTGGGAATCAGAACTATGGATGATTTTTAATCGCGCCGTTTTATGCAAAACCTAGTTGGATCGTTGATGAGTCTAATAGCTTGTTATATGCAAAGTTGGTTGGATTGCGAATGGTCGTTATCGGCCAATTTGAGACATTCAAAATTCGATGTGTATGTCGGCAGTAAATCCCAAAGCAGCCATTATGGTCGGAATTAAGTAGTGCCCAGGGGGAAGCGTTTGCTTGAATAAATTGTTATTTGTCCGACAAAGACGTGTCCAAAGGAATGTTAAAGTCAACTCCGGAAATATTTAGGGTAACATCATCATTCATGACTGAAATAAAGTCAGCTTCGTTGGAGAATAACAATTCCTCGGTGCTTCTGTCCCCTTTTATCGTACCGAAAAGAGTATTGAACGCGTAGCCCTCGGCAACAGCATAAATATATGCATCGTAACCTTGATTATAAAGACCATCAGAACCAAGTGGATAGTTTTGGTACTGCTGCTTGTTATACTTTGGCTTAAATGTACTAATTACAGCTTTTTCAGCATCGGCAATTATCCTGTGATAGTCAT